>JAFTCS010000144.1 GCA_017454565.1 Clostridia bacterium | reverse complement strand
CTCCTCTTCTTTAAGCTTCTTGATATACTCAGCCGCAGTGCCGTAGGGAATAGGTGCGCTGCTGCCGCATCCGCCCGGAGAATAAACTGTGGGTATCTGTCCGGTGGCGGAAACTGAGGGGCCGAAATCCGTATCGTAGGGCATCATGCTGGTAACATAATAGTAACCGTCATATTTGTAATCATAAGAACCGGAGGGCAGCTTGACGCGCTTGACCTCTTTGCCGTTCTTGAAGTAGACCTGAGCCGCCGCTGCAGAATAAGAGTAGCTGCCTGCATAGTCGACCCAACCTACCGGAACTATCTCGTCATACTCTGTTGAGATGGGGCCGTAGAATTCGACCATAAGCTCATCCAGACCGTCGCCGTTGTAGTCGTAAACATAAGTGGCAATGTAAACAGGAGATTTGAGGTCGTTTCTGAACCTCATATCCAGTGAACCGTAGTCTATCGTAGCGTCAAGACCTCTGTCGGCATAAGTAGAGGGGTACGCATGAGCGTGTCTCTCAATGGCAGTCATTCCGGCCTTCATAGCGGCAATATAAATAGTCGTTGAAGCCTGACAGATACCGCCGCCGTATTCGGGTACATACTGACCGCCGACAATAGCTGTGGACTGAACATATCCGCCGACTGTACCGTTATCATAATAGTGAGTATAGCCGTTTGTGGTGTCACCAGTCATGGCGTTGAAAGAGAAAGTCTCGCCGGGCTGTAATATGGTGCCGCCTGCTGCGCGCACAGCAAGCTCCATGTTATAGTTTGAGTTATATACGTTCGCGGCTGTTGTGCGGTGAGAACCGATAAGCTTTGTGCTTGCTTTCACATCCGCAAGGGTTACAGTGAATTTTGTGGGATATCTCTTCAGCGTAAAAGAACCGCTCTTATTTTCCTGACCGAGTATCTCTTTGAGATTCTTCTCGACCTCGCTGCGGTTTACAGTATTGCCATCCTTGCCGTCGGCATAGGTGAACTTTTCCTTTGCATGCTGGTCGAAGCTTACCACACGGGCATTCACAGGCTCCTCGTTGAAAGCGCTCTGCACCTTGCTCACAGCGTCTGAAACGTTGCTTGTGTCAAGGCTGACCTCTATGCTGTATTCATACGCACCGTCATCAGCCTTTCTTGCAAGAGTTACAGCCGGGATTTCACCTCTGCTGAACTTATAGGCCTCGTCGATGACCTTATCGACATTGTCGCTGAAAACAAAGTCGTTCTCGTCAAGACTTATCTTCTTTCCCTCACAGGAAACTACAACCGAAATGGGAGTTTTCATGGCGCTTATCCTGCCCTCAAGAGCTTCGCGCGCCTGTTCCACTGTCTTGCCTGTCATGTCTATGCCGTCGATCCTGACCGTTGCCTTTTTTCCGAAAGTAACGTCCACCTTGCTGGTCTCGGCGGTCTTGGAGCTTTCCTCAGACTTCTTTGTATCAGCGGTTGTACCGGAGCTTTCTCCGTTTTTGCTGTTGTCTGTATTATCAATAATAGACGGGCCGATGCCTGAGATCTCGCTTATCTGCGGAAGAGAACCGGAGCCGCCCTGCGAACCCTGTATGTAAGGAGAGGATGCTCCCGAAACGGGAGTACCGTTTGCATCTACAACAACATTGCCTGATGCCTCTGCCTGTTCAGGAGCATTGCCGTTGGAGTTCAACATTATAACTGCTGCGATTGCACCCACGCAGACTACCGCTGTGGCAGCCACTACAGGTCCCACCGGAAATTTCTTTCCCGGTTTGCCGTATCTAGGCTGTTTATTGCTGCCCTGAGTGTTCTGAGACATCTGAGCGTCAATATCCGCTGTCTGTTCATTTTTTGGAGCCATCTTGCTGATATCCTTATTTCCCATCAGGAAACCCCCTTTTGATATCTGAGAAACGGTATGGTTATTATTGTTTTGTTTATCACCATGAACTATCATACAACAAAAAATCCCGGTTGTAAAGCGTATTCTTGTCAATATGATGTAAGAGATTTGTAAACACCCGCCGTAAAATTAGGTATCTTTTCATGCACTGCTGGCAGGATAAAGTGTTTCGCTCTCCGCAGAGAGCAAGTCGGGGGGACTTTTGCGGAAAAGTTCCCCTCACTGAGGGGGAGGTCAGCGCAGCTGACAGGGGGAGTGCCCACAACTGAAAGAATGTTCTTAGAGCCTGTTTAGTATCTGAAATGTACGGATTTTTGAGCATATTTTTTCTCGATAACAAGGAAAAAGGACGCAGGCATACTGACGTATGGCAAGTTCTTTTGACGCAGTCAGCGAAAAAATTGCCCAAAAAGCCGCACGTTGCTAAGATGCTAAACAGGCTCTTAGAATGCCCTGCGGGCATTATGGTCTGGAGTGCCTGTTGTCCCTGCCGGCTGCTCGCCGGCGTTGGGGCTTCATCCTGACAACAACAAGGGGGAGCCCCTTGCAAGGGCTCCCCCTCTTGCAAAAACCGTCCACCGGACGCTTTTTGCAATTCATCCCCCAGCCCGGCTGGCAGGGTAAGGGGTTTCGCTGCCTGCGGGCAGCGACCAAAGGCTCTGCCTTTGGAATCTGCCGCCTTTGAAAAGGCGGGCGAAACTTTTCTGTTGTCGGATTTGAAAGTGTTTCTGTGCGCGATCGGCTAAATTTCGTCTTGAACTCAGAGCGGAGCGCAGCGCTGGCCGCTTAGCGGGTGACTACTACGGCGGCGGGTTTGGAGGTTTTGTCTGTGTCGGTCTTTTTGGTCTCGTTCTTTGCGGCTGTTAGTACCTGATCGGCAGTGCCGTAGGCGATGGGACCGTTGCTGCCGCAGCCGACAGGTGAGTAAATGGTCGGAGTGTCGTATGTTGCATAAGCCGCAGGACCGTAATCAACATCATTTGGAATGTAATTGATTACCGTGTAGTAGGTCTCGTAGTGCAGCTCGTATGAGCCTCTGGGAAGATTTACCCGGTTGACTTCCTTGCCGTCCTTGAAGTAGACCTTTGCACCCATAGCAGAGAAATTCTTGGAATCGGCGTATGTTACCCAGCCTACCGGTACGATCTCATCATATTCGGTAGAGAGAGGTCCGTACATTTCAACCATAAGCTCCTCAAGACCGTCACCGTTGTAATCATAAACATAAGTGGCTATATAAACCGGCAGATCATAATTGTTCTTGAAACGCATGTCAAGGTTGCCGTAGTCTATCGTAGCGTCAAGTCCGTATTCGGCATAAGATACCGTGAACATGTGGGCGTGTCTCTCGATTACCTCCATGTTGGCTTTCAGAGCACAGTTATAAATAGTGGTTGCGGCCTGACAGATACCGCCGCCGAATTCGTCTCTGCTCTCGCCCTGAACATAAGCCTGTGACGGCACAAAGCTGCCCTCAACACCGTTGGCATAGTGATGAACATTGCCGTTGGTAGAGTCGCCGGTCATTTCGTTGAATGAGAAGATCTCTCCGGGATTGACTATCGTACCGTTTGCGGCTCTTATAGCAAGCTTCATGTTCTCGTTTGAAGCATATACGTTTCTTGCTGTAGTGCGGTGAGATGCAATAAGCTTGGTATTTGCCTTTATCTCAGGCAGCGTTACCTTGAAAGGAGTAAGGTGCTTTTCAATAGAGAAGCTGCCCTTTTTATCCGCCTGGTCAAGAATGCTCCTGATCTTGTCGGCTAATTCCTCATGGTCAAGCATAAAGCCGTCCGAGCCGTCAGCATAAGTGAACTTTTCTTTAGCAGTGGGGTCGAACTTTGTGACATGAGCGTCAACAGGCAGCACATCATAGAAATCGGCAGCCTTCTTGATAGCCGCGTCAACTGATTCGGTATTGATCTGGGAATTTATCCTGAAATTGGTTACGCCGTTGTCGTAGGTGTTGTCAACGGTCAGTGAATTGATCTCTCCGCGGCTGTAATGATAAGCCTGAATGAGCACGGCCGAAAGATTGGTGTCAAATTCAAAATCGTTCTGAGTCAGAGTAAGGGTCTTGCCGTCGCACACAATGGTAATGGAAATAGGCTCCCTTATCTCCAGCAGCATGTCCTGCATTGCGTCATAAGCCTGGGAAAGGGTCTTGCCGGAAAGGTCAACGCCCTCAACCTTTACATTCTTTCCAAAGTATATGTTGGTGGTATCAACAGGCACGATCTCCGGCACCTCTTCGGATACCTGACTGCCGTCGCCTTTAGCGTCAGGCGCCTTTGACACTACCGAAAGGTCAGCGGAAACTTCCTTATTATCAGAAGCTTCAACAGAGGTCTGGGCAGCATTTTTGCTCATCATCCATGCGGTCACGCCTGCGCCTGCGCCCACACAGAGAACAGCAACCGCCGCAATTATCGGAACAGCGCGGGACTTTCTCTTCTGGCGCGGAATATGATTCTTTTTCTGCTTTTTGTCGGTCTCCGCAAAGACAATCACTCCGTCGTCATTGTCATCAGCAGCGGCTGCGGATGTATTTGACTTGAAATTAGCATTCTTCAGGCTGTCAGTGCTGCCGTCAGCTCCGGCAAAAACAACGGCGTCATCATCTTCCTCGTCGGATTTGGCTGCATTATCAGCGGTATCGGCTGCGGCTTCGTCAGTCTGCGGCTCTGCTGCGGCGGATTCATCGGCGGCATTGGTTTCAGTATCTGCATTTGCGGAAGTATCGGTTTCAGGCTGAACGTCTGCTGTATCGGCGGCAGCGGAAGTATTCTCATCCAGCGCTGTGCTGACTGCATTGACATCTGCAGTCTCGTTTTCAGCGATGACCTCAGTTGCCTTTACGGCTTTGAGTTCCGGGGTATCAATTATTTTATCGTTATTTTCCATAAAAAGCCTCCGTATCTTTTTATCAATACAATTCACCAAAAATCTACTCTTACATTTATATAATACAACAAACCGGTACCAAAAGTAAAGTCTCTTTGAAAAGGAATTTCTTCCAAACTTATTTCTATACCGACGCGGGATTTTGTCTATATATATTTTGTACCCGTCATACGCCGTATTTCCCGTGTGTCGTTCCGGACTCAGGTGTGTTTACTGTCTGTTTTTTGTGAAACGGATGAAGATTTTTAAAAAATCCCTTGACCTTATAAGAATTTTGATGTATAATTATGTATACTTGCTGGAATAACTCAGTTGGTAGAGTACCTCACTCGTAATGAGGAAGTCGAGGGTTCAAGTCCCTTTTCCAGCTCTTGAAAATTCAGTGTTTATGCGGCTTTTGAAACTTGCATAAATCACAAATGTTTGAAGGATGTAAAAGTACAGGCAGAAGTACAGACATTCCCCAAAACAGACGAAAACAGCGGTTTTCCATGAACGGAGAGCCGCTGTTTTTTGTTAGGATGATTGTTTTTTCAGAGTTTCACGGATTCAGTTAAAAAGCAATAAAATCAGCGGTTTTAGGAAAGGAATATGGGAAACGCCCCTTTTTCCGTTAAAAAAGTGTTTCCCCATAAATTAAACTTTCCTGGTGAAGAGAGCCCGGACGGCGTTGAGGACAGCTATGACCATGACGCCTACATCGGCAAAAATCGCAGTCCACATATTTGCAAGACCGAGCGCACCCAGCACCAGGCAAAGCACCTTTACGCCTATCGAGAACCATATATTCTCTTTGACGATAGCCATGCAGCGTCCGGATATCCGCATGGCTTTGGATATCTTCAGCGGGTCGTCATCCATCAGAACGACATCAGCGGCTTCAATGGCGGCGTCCGAACCGAGAGCGCCCATTGCTATGCCGATGTCTGCGCGGGTAAGCACCGGAGCATCGTTTATGCCGTCACCGACAAAGGCTGTCAGCTCCTTTCCTTTCTGCTCAGAAAGAAGCTCCTCTACCTTGTTCACCTTGTCCTCAGGCAGCAGACCGCTGTATACCTCGTCAATGTCAAGCTCTTCCGCTGCTTTTTTTGCGGCGGCTTCCGAGTCTCCTGTGAGCATGACGGTCTTTTTTATGCCCGCCTTTCTCAGACTTGCTATGGCCGCAGCAGAGGTTGGCTTTACAACGTCAGATATCTCAATGTGGCCGAGATACTCGCCGTTCCTTGCCACATGTATCACCGTACCCACATGATTATGAGGACATTTTTCCACCAGCGCGCCGACACTTTTCATCATGGCAGGATTCCCGGCCGCGATAATGTCTCCGTTTACCCTTGCGGTAACGCCCTGACCCGCGCATTCCTTTACATCGGTAATTTCGCAGCCGTCAGCTTCCTCAGGATAAGCAGCCCTGAGAGATAAGGCGATAGGGTGGGAGGAAAAGCGTTCAACGTGAGCTGCCATGTGCAGAAGAGTGTTTTCGTCTACTTTGTCGGGATGTATGGAGACCACCTCGAAAACACCTTTTGTAAGAGTGCCTGTTTTGTCAAACACCATTGTTTTAGCTTTGGAGAGAGCTTCCAGACAGTTGGAACCTTTTACCAGCACACCCTCACGGCTTGCACCGCCTATTCCTGCAAAAAAGGTCAGGGGAATGCTTATCACCAGCGCGCAGGGGCAGCTTATTACAAGGAAGGTAAGAGCGCGGTATATCCATACGCTCCATGCCGCACTGCCGCCGGAAAGCATTATCACAAGAGGGGGCAGCAGGGCAAGGGCAACGGCGCTGAACACCACAATGGGAGTGTAATATCTTGCAAATTTCGAGATGAAGTTCTCCGACTTTGATTTGCGGGAGCTGGCGTTCTCTACAAGGTCAAGTATCCTCGAAACGGTGGAATCTCCGAATTCCTTTGTGGTTCTTATACGTAGAACGCCTGTCATGTTTACGCAGCCGCTTATTACCTCATCGCCTGTCATAACGTCTTTGGGCAGACTTTCACCGGTGAGCGCCGAAGTGTTCAGCGCAGACTCGCCCTCGATTATAACGCCGTCAATAGGTATCCTTTCACCGGGCTTCACCACAATTACCGAGCCGGTCTCCACCTCGTCAGGATCAACCTCTTCGGTGCCTCCGCCGCGCTCAATGTTGGCATGGTCCGGGCGGATATCCATAAGCTTTGATATGTTCTTCCTGCTCTTGCCTACGGCATAGCTTTGGAACCATTCGCCTATCTGATAGAACAGCATGACGGCAACGGCTTCAACATAGTCTCCGTCACCCATAAGACCCACAGCAATGGCGCCAATGGTGGCAACAGCCATAAGGAAACATTCGTCAAACGGCTGGAGATGTATAATGCCCTTTGCCGCTTTTATCAGAATGTCATATCCCACTATGAGATAGGGCACTAAAAACAGCAGAAGCCTCCACACGCCGCCCACCGGCACAAACAAAAAAGCCGTCATAAGCACCGATGCTAAGATTATGCGGATAAGGTTCTTTTTTTGCTTTTTAGTCACACGGGGTCACCTCACAAAACGGCCGGAATGTTCTCATCAAAGGAATATCTCGCAGTCGCTTTCTGCTTTTTTGCAGTTTTTCAGCACTCTGGGCATGACCTCTTTGGGGTCGGCGCCGTCCTCAAACTCAACAATGAGTTTCAACATCATAAAGTTGACGGTGGCATCCTTTACGCCCTCAGTATTTTTGGCGGCATTCTCCATCTTGTTGGCGCAGTTTGCGCAGTCCACGTCGATCTTGTAGGTCTTTTTCATAATATAGTCCTCCGCTTCTTATATGATTAAATGTTTGTTTAATCGTTGAATACATTATACTACTTTATTTCCCTCCTGTCAATAGCCTGCTGACATTTTATAAAATACGCTCCGGCAGAACCACATAGAAGCAAAAAAAGCCGCACCAGACGGTACAGCTTTGAGGTTCTGCTATAAATATGTAAGGTACTGAAAAAGATATTTCTTGCGGCGCGGCGCAGGACTCGAACTCCTGAAATACAAAGCGACCGCAGGGAACGACTACGCGAATCGTCCCGTGCGGTCACGCACTTTCTAAAGGTACTGAAAAAGATATTTTTCGTCAGCCACTGTTGGACTCGAACTCAATCAATTATTGCTTCTTGTGTTTTGCTGTTTTTAAGGAAGCAATCAGTATTCTTTTTATTTCAAGACAATCGTTTATCATTGAATTGCCTTGTGCTTCATCAATCATATCCTGACATTACAAGCAACCTGAGCCAATATTCTGTTTCTGCGGTTTCTTTTAGTGAAATTTGCATTTTGGAAACGAAATCTGCCTGACTGACACCATAAGCAGCTTCATTGGCGTTTGCTCCTATGGACGTACCACTTCTTATTATTTGCTTTGAAATGATGGATTCCTTTTTCTCGTTAACAAGGTACTGATATAGTTTAACTATTCTGGCGGCAAATTTTAAGGATTTTTCTAATAAGGGATTATCTTTATACATCCGTACAACCTCATTTTTAATGAATAATGAAAAATGAATAGTGAATAACGAATAATACAGAAACGCCCCTGCGGCTTTATTATAAATTATTCATTATTCACTATTCATTATTCATTGAGCCCCTCGGCGCAAGACGAGGGGCGTTTCAGCAGGCAACGGGAATCGAACCCGCCTACTCAGCTTGGGAAGCTGATGTACTACCAATATACTATGCCTGCGGATGTTTTTATGGGGGCTTTCTTTATTATAGAAAGAAAATGTATCTGGATGATTCATTATTCACTTTAATAGCTTTTGTCTGACGGACAGTTTTATTAATGAATAATGAAAAATGAATAATGAATATTGAATAATACAGAAACGCCCTGTGAAACTTCATTATAAATTATCCATTATTCATTATTCACTAAAAATTCAACCCCGGCACTTTTGTGTCGGGGCTTTTCTGGGAGAGGGTGGATTCGAACCACCGAAGTCGTCGACAACAGATTTACAGTCTGCCCCATTTGGCCGCTCTGGAACTCTCCCAAATATAAAGCTGGTGGACGGACTTGAACCCCCGACCTGCTGATTACAAATCAGCTGCTCTACCAACTGAGCTACACCAGCTTGTTTGTTTTGCCGCCTGTCTCCTTGCGACTTGTTTATAATATCACGTTGCTGATGTTTTGTCAAGAGTTTTTTTACATTTTTTTAAAATAATTTTTGCGCCCCGAATTCCATATCACTGTCTGTTCATTTCTCTCTCATACGTCGGATCTCCCGGCCGGAATCAGCAATAACAGTATAGCTTTTTGTGCTTTGTTAATATATGTTTGCTATATATAAGCGATTTATTTGTATTATTTTACAAATATCAATAAAACATCCATATCTTAACAGTAATATTAAACAATTGGAAGCGGCGATTTTACAGCAATCCTGACAAAGTTTCAGTATTTATTATTGTTTATTTACATAATTTCCCGTCATTTCAATTTTTAATTGTAAGATAAATCTATTGTTAAATGACATTTTTGTAATTTTTTCACGTTCAGCAATAACTTTCCTCTTGATTTTTTGCTAATAAGAGTGTATAATACAGCTAAAGGGGCATATCCGGTATGTCTCGGAAAAATTTTTAGGAGGATTTACTACAATGAAAAAGACAAAGATTCTTGGCATAGCTATTGCAGCTGCTATGATCACATCTGCCGCTTCAATGACAGCTTTCGCTGACAAGTTTGCAGAGAGCGCTGACATCAAGAAGGCTGCATCAGTTGGTATCACAGGTTCTTTCTGCGATTGGGGCGGCGAGGACGTTTCCATGACTGATGATGACGGTGACGGCGTTTACGAGGGTACTATCGTTATCGACAGCGTTACTGAGGGTATGATCAGCGAGTCTATGGAAGACAAGGGTCCTGAAGAGGGCAAGGTTTCCAGAGGCTTCTCAGGCGTTCAGTTCAAGATCCGTACAGACGGCACATGGGATAACAGCTGGGGTGATTATGAAGCTGCTTACAACCGTACCTACAACAGCCAGACAAACTGCTGTGTAGAGGCTACAGTTGGTGCTCCTCTCACAATCAAGGTTAAGCTCGACACAAACAAGGTTGTAGACCAGTCCGGTGTTGAGAGCGAGGATGACCGTTATGAAGATGGCGCAGACGACGCTTTCAACGCATGGGTTGTAAGCTATGAGAAGGTTGATGCACCTGTTGAGGAGTCAAGTGAGGAGTCCAGCGAGACTCCTGTTGAAGAGTCCAGCGAGACTCCTGCTGAGGAGTCCAGCGAGACCCCTGCTGAGGAGTCCAGCTCAACACCTGTTGAGGAGTCTTCAGAAGACAGCAAGACAGTTGACACAGGCGACACAACATCTGCAGTTGCTCTCGTAGCTGTAGTTATGGCTTCTCTGGCAGTAGCTGTTGTAATGACAAAGAAGGCTTCTTCTAAGGAGTAATTCTTACCCCTGAGCTTAAATCAAAAACCTGAATAGTTTTTCCGGCTGCTTTGCGCAGCCGGTTTTTTGTGCAATTTAATGAGTAAAACTGAACAACCGTACAGACCATATTGATCTGTACGGTTGTTTTTTAACTATTCTCAGTCTTTGACGATGATGAACGCACAAGCCTGTTATGTAAAAGTCTCAGAAACGCCGCAAGCCCCAGTGTCACAAGTATGATGACCACACATGACAAATACCAGAACCCCCCGATGTTGAAGCCGTAGAAGTCGTACCAGCCGCCGTTGCGCTCACCTATGAACACCACCATGACAATATATACGGCGCCGTATATCGCTGCGGGAATGACGGCGGGAATAAGCAGCTTCTTTTCTATAATATGCAGCCGCTCAATAAAGCAAAAGGATATTATTCCCAAAAGCGGGCCTGCAAAGTGCATGTACACGGAGGTGCCGCCAAAAACCATATTGATGAAATTGGTGCTCGGCCCAAGAAACAGCACGACCACCACAAAGGTAAGGGCGACTG
>JAFTCS010000143.1 GCA_017454565.1 Clostridia bacterium | reverse complement strand
GGTGTGGGGGCGACCGGAAAGCCCCCACAATCAGCTGATGATTTATCAAAGTATAAATAATAATGTCGTTTACTATAGTATAGCAGCTTTCGGTGCTAAAAAAGAAAGAGAAGGATCTCTCCTTCTCCGTTTGTGTGTGATCCTTTGGATTCGACCATTAAGCCTCTGTTGTAGCGATTACCTGTCTTCCGCGATACATACCGCAATTCGGGCAAGCTCTGTGAGCAAGCTTGAATTCGCCGCATTCAGGGCACTTTGAAAGAGCGGGAGCCTGAAGCTTCCATACTGCTGAACGTCTCTTATCTCTTCTTGCCTTGGATGTTTTTCTCTTTGGTACTGCCATTGTAATTGACCTCCTTGAAATAAAGTACAAAAAATCACTCGTCCGAAAGCAGGCTCGCAAGAGCCGCCAGACGTGGGTCGGTCTCCCTGAGCTTACAGCCGCAGGAGCCCTCGTTGAGGTTTTTTCCGCACTTTGGACACAAGCCCTTACAGGTTTCTTTACAAAGGAGCTTTGACGGAAGCTCCAGTAGAATATCGTCTCTGAGCAGAGCGTCGGTATCGAGCTTATAGTCGGGTGCTTCAATATAGTCGTCGCCGCTTTCATCCGAAAGCTGCGTTACGAGAATATGACGGAATTTATAGTTAAAAGCTCTGCTGACGGGAGCAGCGCACCTGTCACAGTCGAAATGCAGATCAAAGCTTACATCAGCCGTAAATTCTACAAAACCGGCATGATTTTCCGCCAGAACGGATGCTTTCACCGGCTCTGTAAAGCAAGCAGAGCCTGTTTCCGCGTTTGACATATCGACTTCTGTACTGACAGCGACCCTTTCATCCCCAACCAGAAACACATTTTTCAGATCAAGAATCATAAGATCACCCCGCAGAACATTTTCAAAAAACCATACTCTATTATAATAATCCAAAAACCTTTTGTCAATAGGTTTTTCGCATTTCTTTTGACGTTTTTACACGGTTCACCGAACATGGCACACCCGATACATTATTCTGCCGTGAGTCTGGATATCCGGCTTTTGCCGAGAACGTAGAAGCTGTCATTATCGCAGAAGACTATCTTTCGGGAATCGCTGCCGGCTGAAACCGAAGCGCGTCTTTTTCCGTCACGGTCAAACACCGTGATGGCTTCGGCGGTAAGGATAGCCCGGTCATTTTTCCGCTCGTCAATAGAAAGCACCTTTTCGCCGGTCTTGACTTCAAAGTCCTTGTTTCCGCTGTCGTCATAGGAGACAAGGTCACAGTCGCGCCCGTCAGGATTAGCCGACAGGGACATTACAAGCCCCTGATCCCGTTTGAGCGTAAAGGCGGTCAGCTTACGGCTGCCGTAGCTGATATCCGTCTTGCCGCCGTCGTTTATATTTATAAAGTAACAGCCTTCGCTGCCTACCGCATAGGCGTTGCCGTTATCAAGATACTTCACGCTGTAAATATAGGTGTCGTCCACCTCATACCTTTGCAGGTAATTGTCCTGCGAGAAATCAAGAACGTAGATAACCGAGATCAGCTCTCCGTTTTTGGCTGATACACCCGAAAGAACCGCTCTGGTGCCGTCCTTGTTTATCGACACGTTGTTCATATAGTAATCGGCAAAGGAATAGTTGTACTTTTCCAGATTATCGCTGCGGAAAACCGTGACTTTGGCAAGATATTCATCACTGTCGGTAAGGATGGCATAAGCGCCGCCGGCAGATATATCCGCGGAAAATATCTTGTTCTTCACGG
>JAFTCS010000142.1 GCA_017454565.1 Clostridia bacterium | reverse complement strand
GGATAACGAAACATATTTTTATGAGGGTGTTGTTCATTCGGAAATTGCATGGCGTATTCCAAAGGAAGTGAAAGAGTATATCCTTACCTTTGGCGAGTATGGCGAGAATCAGGCCTTCGTAAGTATACACTGACAAACTTTTTGGGTATAAAAAACGGTATATTGTTACTTTATACCGGAATTTTGGTATAGATATGTTTGGAAAGTTGTTGTATAATATATTTACTTAATAAATAGATATCATCTGATGGGAGGATCTAATAATGAATATCATAAACAAGGTCGGCGAGACCATCACACAGTCGGTTGACTTTATTGTTGACAAGAGCAGACAGGCAGCTTATCTCAACCGTCTGAAGGTCATCATTGACGGTGAGCAGGAAACTCTTGACTGCGCATATATCGCTCTCGGAAAGCAGTACGCAGCAGTGCTTGAGGGTCAGGAGGCCAACGAGGAGGAAAACAAGGCTCTTCTTGAGGCTCTAAAGAACTCCAAGCTCAGGATAAAGAAGGCGCGCGCAAGATACGAGTACACCATTAAATACGGTGTTCCCAAGGAGGGCGTTGCTCCCGAGGATATTGCAGACGGGAAAAATAAGGATGCTAATGCCGATGACAAGGACGATCAGGACATTACCATCGCCTATGCCGATCCGGCGGCTGAGGATGCCGCTATTGACGCAGCTATCGACGAGTGCATGACCGAAAACGATAAGGATAACGGTGAGAATAACTGATGCAGCGCAAAGTCCTGCGATCCTATCTAAAAAAGAGGGGTACAAGGGGTGCTGTACTGATTTCCGGATTCAGGTAATATCCGCTTTTGCGGTTATTATATAATTAAGCCGGGGCAGACTTATGTTTAAAAAAGTATTGCTCAGGTAAAGAATTCGCTGTATTTTCGCAGCTATATGAAAAACAGCAGGAGGAGAATTTCAATGAAAGCAATGACAAAGGAACACAAGGAGAAAAACAAGGCAAGGCAGAAAAATGCTCAGGCGGTCAACCAGCCGGGAAAGAAAGCTTATCCCGAACTGAAGCCGACCTTCAGGCTGGCGTTTTTAGGACTGCTTACGGCTATCATGTTCATTATGGCATTCACGCCGCTGGGCTATCTGAAAACACCTGTTTTGTCCATTACATTTATGACTATACCGGTCATTATTGCAGCGGTACTGCTCAGTCCGGTGGATTCCGCTATCGTAGGCGGCATCTTTGGTCTGACCAGCTTTATTCAGGCGGTAAGCGGCGCCAGCGCGCTCACGGGTGCACTTTTCCAGCTCAATCCGTGGCTCACTGCAGCTCTGTGCTTTGTTCCCCGCATACTTGAAGGCTGGCTTGGAGGCCTTATCTTCCGCGGACTCAGAAGAGTAGACAAGACAAAGATCATCTCATACGCTGTCACAAGCCTTTCCGTACCGCTTATGAATACTCTGTTCTTTATGAGCGCACTGTTCATCTTTTTCTACAATACGGACATCATCAGAGGCATTGCCGAGAAGAACGGCGCCGAAAACGTATTTGCACTGTTCTTTGCTATGGCAGGCGTTAACGCCGTACTTGAGGCGGTTATCTGCTTCATTATAGGTACCGCCATCACAAAGGCACTTGCGGTAGTGGCAGGCAAGGCTAAAATGTACAAGCCTGCAAAAAATGCCTGAGAATTTGTAGTATACTATATCTCAATAAAATTATGGACCGGTGAAATGATTCATCGGTCCTTTGTTATATATGATACTGTTATTTTATAAAAAGTATAAATTTTACGCGCCTGAATGTCAGAGGGCTTCGCCCTCCAAACCTCCCACCAAAGGCTCTGCCTTTGGAAACCGCAAGCCTTTGAAAAGGCTTGAGCGAAACTTTTCTGTTGTCGTTTTAAAACTAATTATTGTGTGCGGTGCGTGACCGCACTGGATAAATTCGCGGGGAAGTTAAACAAATTTTTAACTGCACTACTCGCGCACAGAAATCAGTATAAGCCGCGATTGGTTAAGTCACGACTTGAGTGAACTATCAACGCGAACAGCGTTTTCGGGGGTGTCGGGGGGACTTCTTCGCAAAAGTCCCCCCGACTGGCAGCTTGAAGTGTTGTTCACAATAAGCTTTGCTCCTGAAAATGACGCGGAGCAGTCGTCGTGGGTCAGTCTGCTGCCGCACAGAATGCGTGTTATCAGTCTTATTGAAAGCTCCTCCGCTTTATCCGCTAACTCAAAAAAGGATTCACTGTGCTCGGCGGATGTCGCCTTGTCTACCCATTTGTTATGCTGCAAATTTGCGGGATCCATGGAAATATCCGGGTAGTTCCTGCGGAAAATAGGTGACAGCAGCGGCGGCAGTCCCACAAGATGCTCGGCATGGCTTATAAAACGGTATTTGAGTCCGTGACGGTCGTTAAGTGCGGCAAGACTGCGCCGCCAGTCCTTCTGGGCAGTGTATATCTCTGATTTATAGGCGCCTTTATTGTACAGATAAAGCAGCGCACCCTGCATTGCAGCGGCGATAGCGTTGTTCACCACAGGGTCGAGGGGTGCTGCATCCTGCAAACGAAAGTCAGAGATACGCTGCCCGCGTTCGGCCCTCAGCATAAGGGAATCCAGAGCCGATTCTATCTCGTTGTGGCACAGTGAGGAATGCTTGTGCGGCTGGAACAGAGACATTACATCCGCTGAATAAAGTATGAAAGGGTGAGCCAGCGAATCAAAGGCATAGTGAGTAACAAAACCCAGCGCGTAGCTCATGGCGATGTCGTCGCACTTTAAGCGGGCGTAGCTGACCAGATAATTAAGTATAAGCTCGGGCGAAGTGTTGTGCATCTTGGTGCTCATGGTGCGCAGGCTTCGCTGCTTCTGGTGCGGCAGTATGCGGTGACAGAAAAAAATATCAGGTCCGGATGCACCCCATATAAAGGCTGTTCTGTCGATATCGACATCAGGCAGCAGCTGTGCAAGGTCATGGAGAACTCTTTCCGCTAACAGATAATGTGAAACGATGGCAGGCATGTGGTTTCCTCCTGTTATGTGAATAAACGGTATGTGCTTCCCGATAGTGGAACGGAAAGACGTTTTTCAGAGAATAGTGAGGTTTGCAAATGATGACATGAGCATTTTGGTGCCTACGGTGTCAAAGGCGATCTCCAGCATATTGTCCTTTGCCATAGGCTTTACGTCAATGATCGAGCCGTCACCGAAGGTCTTGTGGTGTACGCGCATGCCCACAGAAAAGATCTGAGCCGGCTTGTGTGAGGCAACTGAGGTTATGATCTTGCTGGCGGCAAGGTCTGCACGTCGGGCAGACTTCTGGTTCGGGATATCCATTTCCGGCATATCAACGGGAGTGATGACACGGGAAACAGGATTTTTCAGATCGTCGGGTATCTCACCGATAAATCGCGAGGGTCGGTTACGGTTGGTGTGACCGAACACCATGCGGCTGGTGGCATGGATAAGTGTAAGCTCTTTTCTTGCGCGGGTGATGCCGACGTATGCAAGCCGGCGCTCCTCCTGCATGTCATGGGTGCTGAGTGTGGCCTGATATCCCGGAAATACGTTTTCCTCCATTCCGGGGATGTAGACGTTGTTGAATTCAAGACCCTTGGCGTTGTGCAGGGTCATCATAACAACACAGTCGCCCTCGTTGTCAAGGCCGTCAATATCGCTGAGAAGAGCCGTCTCTTCAAGAAAACCCTGAAGCGTGGGAGTCTCTCCGGTCTCGGCGGCGTCGTTTTCGTACTGGGCAATGCTGTTGGCAAGCTCCTCTACGTTTTCGGCCGCTGTTTCGGTGTAATCGGTGGATTTTATCAGGAAGCTGCGGTAGTCAAGGCGTGTGAGCAGTTCGGCGTACATATCGTGTACAGAAGAGGTTTCCGTCATCGCAGTAAGGTCGTCTATCATTGAGCAGAATTCCCGGAGCTTCCTGCTGCTTTTTGCAAGAGCCTCAAATTCATCCGACTGGCGCATGGTGTCGATCATGCTCTGCCCGAGTGTCGCGCTTATCTCCTCTATGACGCTCACGGTCTTGTCTCCTATGCCGCGCTTTGGAACGTTGATGATCCTCTTCAATCTTATGTTGTCACTGTGGTTGCATATTACGGCAAGGTATGCGATCATGTCGCGTATTTCTCTGCGTTCGTAAAAACGTCTGCCGCCTACGATCTTGTATGGTATGCCTGCATAGACAAAGTTGCGCTCAAGACTCTGTGACTGGGAGTTCATTCTGTAGAGTATGGCGTTGTCGGAATATCTGCCGCCTTTTTTCACTCTTTCCTGAATATCCTTGGCAATATAATCGCTTTCGTCGCGCTCGTCTATGGCGGAGTAAACGGTTATTTTGTTTCCGATCTCGTTTTCCGTCCAGAGGGTCTTGGACTTTCTCTCGTAGTTGTTGCCGATAACGCTGTTGGCGGCGGAAAGTATATTCTTTGTGGAACGGTAGTTCTGTTCCAGTCTGATGGTTCTTGCGTTTTCAAAATCGTCCTCAAAGTCAAGAATATTTCTTATGGTCGCGCCGCGGAATTTATAAATACTCTGGTCATCGTCACCCACTACACAGAGGTTGTGATGCTTTGAGGCAAGCATACGGACAAGTTCATACTGTATGTGGTTGGTGTCCTGATACTCGTCCACCATAATATAGCGGAACTGTTCGCTGTAATGTTCGAGCACCTCCGGAAATTTGTTGAAAAGCTCAACGGTATTGCATATAATATCGTCAAAGTCCATGGCGTCAGACGCTAAAAGTCTTTGCTGATAGAGAGAGTAGACCCTTGCGATAGAAACGAGCCTTGTGTCGCTCTGAGCTATGTCCTTGTAGCTGTCGGGGTCGGTCATGGAGTCCTTTGCACTGGAGATCTCGGCCATGACAGACTTTATTGGAAGCATCTTTTCGTCGATGTTCAGGGTTTTCATACAGTCTTTGATAAGACGCTTCTGGTCGTCCGCGTCGTATATGGTAAAATGTGAAGTGAACCCTAAATTCTCACCAAACCTGCGGAGTATTCTCGTGCAGCAGGAGTGGAACGTGGACGCCCAGATATCCTTGCCGGGGTCGCCTACTCTTGTG
The DNA here is from genome assembly GCA_017454565.1 of Clostridia bacterium. Classification (GTDB taxonomy): domain Bacteria; phylum Bacillota; class Clostridia; order Oscillospirales; family Acutalibacteraceae; genus UBA1213. The sequence continues at coordinate 10,264 of JAFTCS010000142.1, read as the reverse complement.
CATATCCTCTCTTTAAGCTCGTTTGCAGCCTTGTTTGTAAAGGTAATGGCAAGTATCCTCCACGGGTATACCCGTGAAACGGATAGCTTTTCGGCAAGCTCGTCGGGCAGAGCTTCAGAGCCTTCGGCTGCCCGGTTTATCGCCGTGATCTCCTCGTCAGTGTATTCCCCGTAAAGATTTTCGCTTTCGTAAGCTTCGCCCCATCGGAGAATATGCGCCACGCGGTTGACAAGCACTGTGGTCTTTCCGCTGCCTGCTCCGGCAAGTATGAGCAGCGGGCCTTTTACGGTCAGGGCGGCAGCTCTTTGCATATCGTTGAGCTGCGAAAATTCGTTTTCGATTATTTTTTTTCTGAGAACAATAAGCTTTTTCCTTGTTTCTTCTGTCATTTAGAGATCAGCCCTTTTTCATAGTGTTCTATATATTATCTGACAAGCATATTATACTACATTTATGATTTTTATTCAAGCCTGTCGGAGCTGGTCAAATTCTGGCAAGGATTGAACATGCTGCAAAAATATGTTATAATTATTTTGTAAAAATTATCCGGGAGATGGGAAAATGAAAAGAATAGTCTGTTTCTGAGATTCCAATACCTACGGCTATGTGCCGGCTGTGGGTGAAAGATTTGACGAAAATACCAGATGGTCAGGACGCCTGAAAAAAAGTCTTGTCTCAAAAGGCTGTCAGGTTATTGAAGAAGGCGTAAACGGACGCACGACTGTATTTGACGATCCTGTAGGCGCAGACAGGAACGGCTCACTCATGCTCAGCGGCATACTGCAAAAAAATGATCCGATAGACTGCATGGTGATAATGCTGGGCACCAATGACTGTAAGATCAAATTCGGCGCTGATGAAAGTGATATCACCAAAGGACTGGACGTGCTGATCTCTGCGGTGCGCCTTTTTGACCCTAAGATACGCCTGCTGCTGATATCCCCCGCTGTGGTCAATGACGGAGTGAAGTCCGGCAGGTTTGCGGAAAATTTTGACGATCGCAGCATTGAAGTGTCAAAGCGGCTTGCCGAAAAGTACAGGAAACTTGCACAGGCTCGTGACTGCGCTTTTCTTGATGCGGCGCAATTTATAGAGACCGACCCTTCCGACGGCATACACCTGAACGCAGATGCTCACAGCAGGCTTGCTTCGGAAGTGGAAAAATGCCTTGCAAAGGAATTTCCGGAGCTGTTTTGCTGATTAAATTACCGCATAAAATAAGCTTTCCAACGAAAAAAAACTTGCAAAATCATAAAAGGTGTGCTACACTTATTATAGTATGAATATGGTAATTGACAAAAGAGTGGGGCGACCCGCTCTTTTATCGTTAATAGGAGATCTGCTTTGATGCAGGTCGGAAACAGGAGAAAATATGGCAGACAAGAAAAACAAAAAGGGAAATACCATTGAACTGGTGACTGAACTGGTAAAGCCTATCGCTGAGGATATGGGTCTAACTTTATGGGACGTGCGCTTTCTTAAAGAGGGCGCCCAGTGGTACCTGAGAATCTTTATTGACAAGGACAGCGGAGTTACCATCGAGGACTGCGAGAACCTTACAAGGGCGGTGGATCAGCCACTTGACGAGCTTGACCCCATCGAGCAGAACTATATCCTTGAGGTGTCGTCGCCGGGAATTGAAAGAGAACTTATACTGCCGGAGCATTTTGATGCTTTTCTGGGCGCAGCAGTTATGATAAAGCTGATAAGGCCTGACGCTGGTGGACAAAGGGATTTTTCTGGTACGCTTGTAGCCCATGACAAGGACACTGTTACCATAGTTTGTGACGGAAACGAGCGTGTGATAAACAAGAAGGACACGGTATATATAAAATTAGATGATTTTGAGATTTAAGGTAACTGCCTTACAATTCTGAACGGAGGGTCATTCATGGCAAAGAAAAAAACAGAAAACGAGCAGGAAAACAGAAGCAAGGAGCTTTTTGAGGCTCTTGCGCTGATGGAAAAGGAGAGAGGCATTCCTGTTGACTTTATGATAAGCCAGATAGAAAAGGCTATCATAACGGGCTGCAAGAATACCTACGGCGGCAATGAGGACGTACTTATCGACATTGACCCCGTTAAGGGCAGCTTTGAGGTTTTCCTGAGAAAAACAGTTGTTGATGAAGAGGTTACGGATAAGAACCGCGAAATTTATATTGACGATGCAAGAAAGATATCCAGAACAGCTATGCCCGGCGACAAGGTGGGCATAAGGCTCGACCCGAGGGACTTCGGCAGAATAGCCGTACAGACCGCCCGAAACATTATCCGTCAGGGAATTCGTGACGGCGAAAAGGGTCAGGCTCTTGCAGAGTACCAGAGCAAGCTCAGAGAGATAGTTACCGCTAAGGTAGAGCAGATAGACCCCAAAACAGGCAACGCTACGCTCCGTCTTGGAAAGTCTATTGCGGTGCTGCCCAAGAATGAGCAGATAAACGGAGAGGTAATTACAGAGGGCAGTGACATAAAGGTGTTCATTGTAGACGTCAAGACAGGCGGCAAGGAGCCGAGAGCAATAATTTCAAGAACACATCCCGACCTTGTGAAGAGACTTTTTGAGTCCGAAGTGCCCGAGATATTCCAGGGTGTTGTAGAGATAAAGTCCATATCAAGAGAAGCAGGCTCCAGAACAAAGATAGCAGTATGCAGCCGTGACGAGAACGTTGACGCAGTCGGCGCCTGCATAGGTCCACGCGGTCAGCGCGTGAGCACCATAGTCGATGTGCTCGGCGGCGAGAAAATAGATATAATAGAATACAGTGACGATCCGGTCAAGTACATTTCGGCAGCTCTTTCTCCCGCGGAGGTAGTGAAGATAGACATTGATCCCGATAACGAAAAGTGCTGCAAGGCTACGGTTCCCGACAGTCAGCTTTCACTGGCGATCGGCAACAAGGGACAGAACGTTCGTCTGGCAGCCAAGCTTACCGGCTGGAAAATAGATATCCGCCCGGAGAGCGGTTTCTTCGGTGAGGACGATGAGGATGAAAAAAAGGAAGCTCCCGCAGAGGATATTGAGGAAACGGAGCTGACCTCAGCCGAGGATGCCGGAACAGATGAAGAAGCAGCCGTATCTGAGAGCGAAGCCGGAGATGCTGACGAAACCTCAGCCGAATGATGCTCAGAAGAGTATTGCAGGCATATAAATGGAGGTGGGTGTATGAAGCAAAGAAAGGTTCCGATGAGAAAATGCACAGGCTGCGGTGAGATGTGGGACAAAAAACAGCTTGTCAGGGTGGTAAAAGCGCCTGATGAGACCGATGAAAACGGCGAGGTGCTTAAAACCGGCGAGATAAGCGTTGATCTGACAGGCAAAAAGCCCGGAAGAGGAGCTTATGTGTGCAGGAACCCACAGTGTCTTGCGGCGGCAAGGAAAGCAAGAAGATTTGAAAGAGCGTTCAGCTGTAAAATACCCGACGACGTGTATGAACGCCTTGAAAGAGAGCTTAACGGAGAATAAGCCGGGGCATGCGGAGTATCGTAACGGAGGGATCGGCGTATATGAATGACAGGCTGTTGTCACTGCTCGGACTTATGAGACGGGCAGGGAAGATCTCTATGGGCTTTGACGCGGCGGCGGAAGCAATGAGCAGTGGAGAGGCTATATTGCTGCTGCTTTCGGAGGAGCTTTCGGAGAGAACCAGCGGAGCGATAAGAAAAATTGCAGAACAAAGCGGGACCTGCGTAATCACCTGCAAATGCGGTATGGATGAGCTGGGTCACGCCATAGGACGAAGGAGTACCGGAATAATCGCCGTGAATGACAGCGGCTTTGCCGATAAGATAAAGACCCTTTGTGCAGAGAACAGTCAGGAGGAATGTATATGATAAAATATAAGCTTAGTGAGGTAGCCAAAGACCTGAACGTATCCAATAAGGATGTGGCAGACGTGCTCAAGAACCGTCTGAATGTTGTAAAGAAACCCGCAACAGCTCTTTCGGAGGAGGAGCTTAACGTGGTGTTTGAGCATTACACTCAGGCGAATAATGTAAGCAGCTTTGATGAGTATTTTGCTTCGGCAAACGAGCAGGAGATCGAAAAGCCTGCTCCGGAGACAAAGGAAGCCGCAAAGCCGGAGCCCAAGGCTGAAAACGGAAACGCTAAAAAGCAGGAGAAGGCTCCGGCACAGAAAAACGACAAGCAGCGCCAGCCCAGACAGCAGCAGGGCAGGCAGCAGGAGAATAAGCCCCAGCAGCAGCCCAAGGACAGAAAAAACAATAATACAAACACACAGCCCCAGAAGGCAGCCGCAGCAAAGCCGCAGCAGAGTAATACCGGCAGCGGAGAGGATTCCTTCGGCAGCAGAAGCAGGGTAATAAACACCCGTTCTTCAAATGTGGATATAGAGCGCTACAACGAGAAATACGACCGTCTTGCAAGCGAGAAGATGCACAATGTCAACACTGTCTCAAAGCAGAAGATCACCCAGCGCTCGCAGCAGAAGGGCAAGCCAAGGAATTCCCGCAAGGAGACCGAGCAGGAGAGACTCCGCCGCATAGAGAAGGACAGAAAGACAAAGCCTCTTACCGTGCAGATCCCTGATGAGATCACCGTAGGCGAGCTGGCTCTCAGACTGAAGGCAAGGGCAGCCGAGGTCATCACAAAGCTCATGGGCTTCGGTGTTATGGCAAGCGTGAACAACGTTATCGACTTTGATACGGCTTCTCTTGTTGCAATGGAGTTCCATGCAAAGGTTGAGAAGGAAACCATAGAAACGATTGAAGAGAGGATCATTGACGACAGTGATGATGCGGATGAGAATCTGGTCACACGCGCTCCTGTCGTTGTAGTAATGGGTCACGTTGACCACGGCAAGACCTCACTTCTGGACTGCATAAGAAATGCTCATGTTACTTCCACAGAGGCAGGCGGCATTACACAGCATATCGGTGCGTACCGCGTTGACATAGACGGCAGGGAGATCACCTTCCTTGATACTCCAGGACATGAAGCCTTCACTACAATGAGAGCAAGAGGCGCTCAGGTGACCGATATCGCTATCCTTGTGGTTGCCGCAGACGACGGTATCATGCCCCAGACAATTGAAGCTATCAACCATGCAAAGGCTGCCGGCGTATCAATCATCGTTGCAGTAAACAAGATAGACAAGCCCGGCGCAAACGTAGAGCAGGTAAAGCAGCAGCTCACCGAGTATGAGATAGTTCCGGAGGAGTGGGGCGGCGACACGCCGGTGATTCCTGTATCCGCGCACACCAAGGAGGGTATTGATGACCTTCTTGAGATGGTGCTGCTTGTTGCGGATATGAAGGAGCTCAGAGCCAACCCCGACAGAGCTGCAAAGGGTACGGTTATTGAAGCAAGACTTGACAAGGGCAGAGGTCCCATCGCCACCGTTCTGGTACAGAACGGTACCCTCAAGGTCGGAGATATCATTGTAGCAGGCACCACAGTGGGCCGTGTGAGAGCAATGATGAACGACAAGGGTCAGCGTGTAAAGGCTGCCGGCCCGTCTGTGCCTGTTGAGATAACCGGTCTTGACGATGTGCCCACAGGCGGCGACATATTCAACTCCGTACTGGACGAAAGACTGGCAAGAGAGCTGGTCGAGCAGAGAAAGAACACCGAGAAGGAAGAGCGCTTCAACAGCCGCACAAAGGTGACCCTTGACAACCTCTTTGATCAGATGCGCCTTGAGGATATGAAGGAGCTGAAGATCATTGTAAAGGCTGACGTTCAGGGCTCTGTTGAGGCCGTAAGACAGTCGCTTGAAAAGCTTACCAATGAAGAGATCAGGGTAAATGTAATCCACAGCGGTGTCGGAGCTATCCGTGAAAGCGACGTTATGCTTGCTTCCGCATCCAACGCCATTATTGTAGGCTTCAATGTAAGGCCAGACCCGGTTGCCGAGGAAAATGCAAAGCGCGACGGCGTTGACATGAGACTTTACCGCATTATCTACGACTGCATTGAAGAGATCGAGTCTGCTATGAAGGGCATGCTTGCTCCGAAGTACAAGGAGACCCAGCTTGGCAAGGTAGAGGTAAGGCAGACCTACAAGATAACAAATGTCGGACTGGTTTCCGGCTCCTATGTGCTCAGCGGCAAGGTGCTCAGAGGCGCTCAGGTAAGAGTTGTGCGTGACGGTATTGTAATTGCCGATGATATGATCGCTTCCCTCCAACGTTTCAAGGACTCCGTGAAGGAGGTTGCGGCAGGCTTCGAGTGCGGCATCACCCTTGAAAGATTCAGTGACATAAAGGAAGGCGATATCTTCGAGATCTACCAGATCGAGGAGATCAAGCCGGAATAATAATTTATCTCCCTGTCCGCTGGCAGATAAAGTGTTTCGCTCTCTGCGGAGAGCGAGTCGGGGGGACTTTTGCGGAAAAGTCCCCCCCGTGTCTCGCCTGTCGGCTCGGTCGGCGCTTCTGCTTCGCAGAGGTCTCCACCGGAGACCCGCGCCCCCCGAAAACGCTGTTTATCCTTTTCAGAGTTTCAAGGATTCAGGTTGAATAAAAACAGAAAACATAAAAAATCAGACGAGATGAGGCTATCCATCTTCGTCTGATTTTTTTCTTGCGTTTTCAGAATTTATCTCTTTTTATAGAGCAGAAGCTCCGGGTCAGTGCTTCCTGCACCATAAGTGCATATCAGGATGAAATCCATATTGGCAAGTACGCCGAAACATCTGTCTCCGCCGAATTCCGGTTCCAGCTGATTTCCTAAATAGGTTGTCCCGTCATCCAAAAACTTTACGCTCGCACCATTTGGCAGCCTGTATTCAAGATTGACATACTTTCCCACAAGTGCATTCAGCTTTTCGACCTTCGGCATACCCTCGATATGAAGATCATTGATCTCCCCGATCAGCTTTTTCTTGAATTCCTCAAACTGTCCGTCATCGCTGAGTTCCTCATATCTTTTCCAATAATCAAGTCTGGGCAGCATCTCTTTCATATATGTGCGCGCCTGTTCTTCGGAAAAGCCTTCCTTGACCATGTGAGGGATACAAGCATTTATCAGTTCGTCCATATCGCTGTAAGTATATGTTCCGTCGGCATAGCACCACTTACAATAGTCTTCGTTCAGCGTTCCGTCCTGATTCCTGCCGATGATCTCATCCTCCAGCGGCATACCGCAGCACTGACAGATAAGCTGACGCGGCGCTCCAAGCAGTGTGTTGATGGAAACACCGAAAAGCCCTGACAGCCGCTTCAGGGTTTCAGTATTCGGCACAGTTTCTCCGTTCTCCCAGCGGGATACAGCCTGTCGTGTCACAAAAACCTTTTCGGCCACTTCATCCTGTGAAAGACCTTTCTTTGTCCTGAGTTCATACAAGATTTCTTTTGTATCCATGAAAACACCTCCTGATGTAATGATAACACAAATGCGCCGATATGAAAAGCAACCGGCTGTTGCTTTTTTAATATTCAGGAGTTTGTTCGCAATGGCATGTTTACGTCTTTTTTATCAGCTGTCAGGAAATATAGTCCGACCATTCACCTGCCGGATATTTATACTTGACTTTTTCTGTTCCCTTGCCAGGCTTTGCTTCCTTGGTCATATCTATTTTGTAGATCTGTCCCGGGTTGACCTTCTCACTGTAGGTTATATCCTCTGTCTGATAGGCTTCGTTTCCTTCCGCCATAACATCGTCGCCGATTCCGTTGTCAAAAATAATACCCACTGCTCCTTTTGGTGCAAGCACTCTGTAAATGTCCGTATCGCCTGTTCTTTCCATCTCTATGCCCGGCCAGTCGTGGTCGTAGTATTCGTTTGATGTGATCTTTTCAGTGGGAGAACCATACGGACCCCACCAGTAAGCGCAGACCTTATCCCATTTTGTTTCGCTGTTGTCATAGTATACATAGTCCTTGTCGGTGGCTTCTCTTTCGGTGCTGTTATCCGCCTGATATTCCGCCATCTTTTTCATAGCTTCGTCAGGAAGCTCAATCACCGCACCGTTTTCTATTGCCGACAATTTACGGTCAAACATCGCCTGTAAGAACTCAGGGAACACATCCTGCCAGTATTCGTTCAGATGCTCTCCGGGCTGATATATGCTGCATACTATTTTGTCCTTCGGGTAGCCGTACTGTATCAGCGCATTGTTCATAAGTATCGCATAAGCGCCGTTGTCAAGCTCATAGTTTCCGCCGTAAAGGTAGAGATACGGGTGTTCTTTTTCAGAGAGCTTCGGGAGAAGCCATTTTGTCCATTCGGGTACATCATAAGCCCAGAATGACGGGGACATAGCGCCTGCCACACCGAACTTGTCGGGATGATCAAACGCAACATAAAAGGCTTCAAGTCCGCCGAGGGAGCTTCCGGTAACAGCAGTGTGCCCGGCATCGGTATAGACATTGTAATTGCTCTCAATGTATGGAACTATGGTGTCATATAAGAAGTTGGAAAATTCACCGCCGCTTTTTGTTGTCGGATAGTTTTTGATCAAAAATGTTCCCAGATCGGGAATAAGCTCGTTATTTCTTGCTTTTTCCCGAGTGTCGATCCCAACGACAATGGCCTTGTGCCCCTTAACGGACGTCATACTCATAACGTGCTCGCAAATATGCCATGATTCTTCGCCCTCTTCATTTGCTATGCCGTCAGCAAGATCCCACTGTCCGTCAAAGGCATAGATCGTTGAATACTTTTCCGGAGAGTCGGCGTCATAATCGTCGGGCGTCCAGATATAGACATTTTTGTCGTAGTCCTGAAATCTGAATGTCTTGATCTCAAGCTTTCTGTTGTAGTCCGGCTCCTGACCCACTATATAGGGCCTGAGTTTTCCCTCAGACAAAAACCAGCCGCTTACATATTCGTTAAAGGCAACATCCAATGTCGGGTTTTCTGCACCGTAATCAAGATGTACCATATTGTACTTGGTTGTATCGGCCTCACAGGTGTAAATAAAATAATCGGTATTCTCATCTGTTTTTGTCATGGGGATCTCTTCGGCGGCTCCGCTCATAGTGTTTATGAAGTGAGCGGTCATCTTTTCGCTTTTTCCGTTGTCCCTTATCGTAAGCGTATATGTATTTTTGTCGGTCTGTTCTTCTGCTGAACTTTCATCCGGCTTGCTGCTTTGTTCAGTCTGCGCACTCTGTTCAGGCTGTGGGCTTTGTTCTTCTGATGTGGCCGAGACAGTCTTGCTTTCTGTTTCGGCGGAACTTTCGGAATTTTTCTGACTGTTTTGCGTGCAGCCGGTCATCATCGACAGGCAGACAGCCGCTGACAACACACCGGCAAATATAGCTCTTGACTTCATTGTAATCCCTCCATACGATTATCATTATAATTGTATTTTAAGGAAGAATAACAGTTCTGTCAAACAACGGATTTTACACCGGATAAACCTGTCGGCAAAAAATAAACCAAACTGTAAATTATCAACCAATGCTGAATAAATTAAAACAAAGGTATATTTCTGTCGAACCATATTCCCCAATGCATCACCTTTTTGTCCCTGACCTCTTTGGCGCTGCAAAGCATTGGCAGCATTACAGTTTCGTTATAGTAAGTATAGGATTTCATTTCGCCGTTTTCCGTTTCGATAGGCATACAGCATGCAAGATTGATATTACAAAGCCTTTCCATCAGTTCTTCGGTGCGTCCGATATCTATATCCACATTGGCGGCTATCTGCGACAGCGAAACAGGAAGATTGATACGGGTGTACATATAAAACAGTATTTTAAGAACATCCTTTTCCGCAAGAACGGAAAAGGTTTCGGCTATCTTTTCGTTATCAGCAAAGTATTCCGCATATCCGTTTTCGGGTTCGGGCATAAAAAAGCAGTATCGGAAATCCGAATCCATTTTTGCGTTTATCATTCCATCATCAAAACTTGCTCGCGCATAATAATGATATCCGTTTTTTTCTCTGAGTTCACCGGGTGCTCTTCCGTCGTCAGCAAAGCCCTTTTTAGCGGAATCAAGTCCCGAAAATCCCAGTGTGGTCTTCCAGACAAATGAAAACAGTTTGTCAAAGCCTTCTCTGCGGCCCATTCCGACTATCTCATCAACAAGCGAATCCTCCAGCGAGCATACCTGTGTTTGTTCGTAGAGCATATTTATCGTTATTCCGAGAGCATTTGCAATTTTCGGCAATAATTCTGCATCGGGAGAGCCGCCTCTTTCCCATTTGGAAACGGCCTGAGTAGTAACGCCCACCATATTGCCCAGATCTTCCTGTGTCAAACCTTTTTGCATCCTGTATTTTTTTATCTGATTGCCTATCATTTTCAGCATCCCGTTTCGTTTTTATTTTATTATATCAGAACGCAGAAGTTTAGG
>JAFTCS010000141.1 GCA_017454565.1 Clostridia bacterium | reverse complement strand
CTCCGGTTCTTTGAAATGATATAGTTATGAGTATCGTTTTGGTTATTTATACAATTTTTATAAATTGATTGATAAATCCGCTCATTTGTTATAAAATATAAATTCAGATGGGTCTGAATAAATTCAGGACTTGCGGCGTTTTATCTGAAAATGTGTAATTCTGAGGAGCGGATATCATGGATGAAGCAAAAAAATCCAGCCTGTACATTAAAAATCATTCTGTATTTTCTGACAGAATAAAAGCTTTTTTGAAAAAATATCATGTGATCGCAATAATTTTCTTTGTGATACTGCTATGTAAGATCATAATGGAATCGTGGATATGTGACGATGCTTACCACGCGTTCATCATGGTACGGAATCTTGCCGATGGGAACGGCTTTGTGTATAATATCGGAGAGAGGGTCAACGCCAGTACATGTCCGTTTTACACACTGGTCGTATGGCTGTTCTATGCAGTGAGCGGCAATATGTATATGTCGGGAACGATCAGCTGTATATTATTCTCGGCTGCCGCCGTATGGATAATATTGTTCCTTATATGCAGGGGAAAGCCCTTTCTTACCGCTGCTGTCGGAATGACGATGTTATTTGAAAAAAGTTTCATTTCGTTTACAACGTCAGGACTTGAAAATGCCATGCTTTTTTTCCTTGCCTCACTGTTTTGCCTTATGCTTTTGAGAAATCCTGAGGATAAGAAACTGAAATTCGGAAAGCTTGTCGGTATGGCTCTGACAGTGGGTATCACTGCCGGTACAAGAATGGATGCGGTGCTGATATACGTTCCGGTCTGCATTGCCGTATACTTTTTCGGCGCTTTTACGGAAGTGAAATGGTACAAAAGATGGCTGGCGGGATTTATCGGTCTGTCCCCTTTTATAGCATGGCTTATTTTTTCACTGTATTATTATGGCTTTTTCTTCCCGAATACGGCTTATGCAAAATTGAATACCGGATTCCCTGTTTCCGATTATTTTGTCAGGGGTTTGCGGTATGTGGGATATTCCTTCCTTTTCTCACCGATACTGCTGCTGACAATAGTATTATTCATAGTTCTGGCGATCGTGTCAAAAAGAAAAAAGCATATTCTTATAGCTTCGGGAATAGCCGTTTATACAATATACATTGTCCGTATCGGCGGCGATTTTATGGTGGGCAGACATTTTACGCTGTGCTTCTTTATCTCCGTTTTTTGCCTGGCAGACCTTGCGGCTCATTCTCATATTTACGAAAAGTTTGTGAGTAAGGTTGAATCCCGTATCAGTTCGGGCGACGGATCGAAAAAGAACAGTTATGCAAAATCCTTACCTGTTTTCATTTGTCTGACAGGGTTAGTTCTTTTCGGTATCGCAGGAACGCTTTATCATTATACATTACCCAATTATAACGTTACGGGTATTGCAGATGAAAAAGAATATTATTTTAGTCATAACTCTCTTGCTGCCTATATCAGATACGGTGAATCAAGCGTGAAAAATTGCTTCATACTTCCTGTTGAATTTGACGGTAACGGAGGATACCTTCCGTTTGCACCCGGAATAATGTTATACTACTATGCATACGGCAGGAATTATTTTGATGAGCACGGTCTGGGCGATGCGCTGCTGGCAAGACTTCCGGCGCGATACAATCCGGGATGGCGCATAGGGCACATGAGGAGGACTATTCCGCTCGGTTATAATGAAACCGTAGAAACAGGCGTGAACGTTATAGAAAACGAGCATCTTGCTGAATATTATGACAAGCTAAAACAGGTGATCTCAGGAGACCTTAATGCGCCGGGACGCATGCAGCTTATCATTGATTTTAATCTCGGAAAATATGATTATCTTCTGGAGCAATACATAGAGGAATCCAAAGATCTTGAGGTTTATTATTTCAGTTATGAAAAAGCTATAGGATTTTAAGGAACCACTGAATAAACGTAAAGATGCTGTCGTTTTACAAACTGTTATTCTGTTAAAGCTATAAATTGCCGAGAAATATCAGCAAGACGGGTGCAGGGACTGCGTCCCTGCCGGGGGTTTCAAGGGGCGAGTAGCCCCTTGACAGGGTTTGGGGCAGCGCCCCAAGACGGCGGGGTTTGGGGCAGCGCCCCAAGACGGCGAGGTTTGGGGCAGCGCCCCAAGACGGCGGCGCCACAGGACAGATCAGTAAACAAATGGGGCTGAGATAATGGAAGAAAAGGAAACCATGCAGATATATGGTGCGGTTGAAGAAATAGTATACAGGAACACCGGCAACGGCTATACTGTGCTGCGTCTTCTCAGCAGCGGAGCAGACGTGACGGCAGTGGGTATGATGGCGGATATAAATATAGGCGACGAGCTGAGACTGTACGGCGCATGGAAATAGCACCCAAGCTACGGAGAACAGTTTTCCTTTGAGGCGTATGAGCAATACCTGCCGTCTACGGCGGAGAGTATACTTAAATACCTGTCATCGGGAGCAATAAAGGGTATAGGCAGGGCTACCGCAAGGCGTCTTGTAGAGGCTTTCGGTGACCAGACTTTTGAAGTCATGCAGAACGACCCTCATAGACTTTCGCAGATAAGAGGGATCTCGCTTGAAAAGGCGGAGAGCATCAGCATCGAGATGAAAAAGACCTTCGGGATGCGGGAGGTAATGCTGTGGCTGGAAAGATTTCATATTTCGGCTCAGGAGTCGGTGAAAATATGGAAGGCTCTCGGAGCAGAGACCATCAGTCTGGTGGAGAACAACCCGTATATTCTCTGCGACAGCAGCATAGGCGTGGCGTTTGACCGCGCGGATTATATTGCCGCAGTGCTGAAAAAGGCTCCTGATGACGCTTTCAGGGTAAGGGCAGGCATTGTGCATATCATAAGGTATAATTCCGGCAACGGACACACATGTCTGCCGAAGGAAAAGCTTCTGCAGGTCACCGCCGGCTTTCTGATGCTCGATGAGCAGAGGATAGCCGATGCACTTGATGAAATGATAACAGAGGGCAGTCTGGTCGCTGACACGCTCAATGACAGGACGTTCATTTTCCTGCCCAAGCTTTACCGGAGCGAGACCTTTGCCGCAGAAAGACTCTCAATGCTGCTGCGCTTTCCGTGTGAAAGGATAAGCGGAGTTGAACAGGCGCTGGAGCTGTTTGAGAGAGAGCAGGGCATAAGCTATGCACAGCTTCAGAGAAAAGCAATAATCGAGGCGCTGTCCGGAGGTCTGCTCATTCTGACAGGAGGCCCCGGCACAGGCAAAACGACCACGCTGAACGGCATAATTGAACTGTTTACCCAGTGCGGTCTGAAAGTGGCTCTTGCTGCACCCACAGGAAGAGCCGCTCAGAGAATGTCTGAGGTCACGTCAAGAGAAGCCAAGACTCTGCACAGACTGTTAGAGGTGGAGTGGGACAACAATGACTCTCCTGTTTTCAAGCGCAACGAAAGAAATCTTCTGGACTGTGACGCTCTGATAATAGACGAGCTTTCTATGGTGGATGCCCCGCTGTTTGAGTGTGTCATGCGCGCTCTTCCGCTGGGCTGCCGGCTTATAATGGTGGGAGACAGCGACCAGCTTCCGTCCGTAGGCCCCGGAAACGTGCTGGGCGACCTTATTTCATCGGGAAAGATACCTGTGGTGCAGCTTACCGAGATATTCAGGCAGTCCATGAAAAGCCTGATAGTTACCAATGCACACAGGATAGTACACGGCGAAATGCCCGAGATAACCCGCACCGACAGCGACTTCTTCTTTATGGTGTGCTCCGAACGGGAGAAGATCGCCTCGACTATAGTTGATCTTTGTGTAAGGCGGCTGCCTGCAAGCTACGGCTATTCCGCTTTTGAGAATATACAGGTGCTCTGTCCGGGCAGAAAGGGAGAGTTAGGCGTCACCGAGCTGAACAAAAGACTGCAGGCGGCGCTGAATTCCTCAAAAAGCAGAGCCGGGGAGATATCTGTACCGCTTTATACTTTCCGCTGCGGTGATAAGGTGATGCAGACACGAAACAATTATGACATTCTCTGGACAAGGAATGACGGCACCGAAGGGTCCGGCATTTTCAACGGAGATATCGGTACCATCGAGACTATAGACAATGCCACAAGGTCTGCCTTTGTCCGTTTTGACGACAAGCTTGCCGCATACGATGAGGACGCCCTTTTGCAGCTTGAGCTTGCCTACGCAACCACAGTACACAAAAGTCAGGGCAATGAGTTTGAAGCGGTGATAATCCCCATGTATTACGGTCCGCCTCAGCTATATTACAGAAATCTGCTTTATACCGCCGTGACCCGGGCAAAGAAGATACTTATTCTTGTGGGTAATGTTTCCACGCTGAAAAAAATGGTCGATAACAACAAAAAGACCCTGAGATATTCCGGCCTCAGGAGCTTTCTTGAAAGAGAGTGTGCCAATTGAAACAATTCCTGAAAAAGCTTGCAGACAGGGCTGTATGGCTGCTGTGTCCGAACCGCTGTCCGTACTGTGATAAGCTGATAGGTTATCACGATACGGAGTGCGAGGGATGCGCCGGAGAGCTTTTCAAGGGTCCGTACATCCGGGAGCTTTCTGACGGAGGAGTGTGTATGGCTTCGTTTGAATATAAAAACGAGGTAAGGCAGGCTGTACTCAGGTTTAAATTCGGCTCGGATACAGGTGCTGCCGGCAGTCTTGCAAAGGGTGCGGCAATGGCGGCGCAGAGTGCTGCTCCGGTTATTGATGCGGTTACGAACGTACCTCTTTCGGCAGTCTCACTGAAAAAGCGCGGCTACGACCAGTCCGAGCTGCTTGCCCGCAAAACGGCTGAGATCCTTCAAAAGCCATACTGTGTTACCCTGCGGAAGATAAAGCAGAAGCGCGTACAGCACAGTCTTAACCTGAATGAGCGCCGTGAGAATGTCAAGGACTGTTATGCCGCAGCAGACGAAGAAAGCATCCGGGGGAAAAACCTGCTGCTTATAGACGATATATGCACATCGGGCAGTACAATGGCGGAATGCCGCAGGGTACTGCTTGAAGCCGGAGCCGCAAACGTATACTGTGTTTCGGCAGCCATAGCTCAGTTGAACCTGAATCCGTGAAACTCAAATAGAATAAATGGCTGAAAGCAAGATAAACAGAGCTTTACAAGCCAAATGTTTCATACCTTGTTTTTCACCCAATGGGTGCATTTGCGCCGCCTCTCGGCGGCGGGGTAGTTTTAAGCG
>JAFTCS010000140.1 GCA_017454565.1 Clostridia bacterium | reverse complement strand
TTTCTTCAAGTGAGCCGCTTGCAGGCTCGCTATTCACACAGCGGTCGATCAGCTCGCGGAGATCCTCCATCATCTCAAGCCGGATATTGTCCATGTAGCCGTATCCGTTTTCGCCGTAGGGTATCTGACCGTTTGCAAGATAATCGTAGTTCATATTGCCGTAGAAGTCATCGACTAACTCCGGCTTTTCCGGGGCGGCTCTTGAGGTTTGTGGTTCGGGCATCACAGGCGCTTCGCTGCAGGCAGCCAGTGACAGCACAGCCGCCATCGCCAGGAGTATCGGCAGCAGTTTTTTCCGCATAAGCTACATCCTTTCTTTTAGGAACCGCTGAACAGATCATGCCCTGCGCCTCAGCACTTCCTTTATTATCTGAGAACAAATGCCAATTTTACATGGTATTATAATATCACATATTTCCGTCATAATCAACATTTTTCTTTTCCGGCATTTAAAAAAATGGTATGATTAGCTTTGTGTATTTTGTCCCGCAATATGTACCTTAGCTGCATGTTATCATAAGCGCCGGACCGCACAACGGTCATGCCGTCTGCTGTTCTGTAAACGGGACAACAAACCTGAAAAAAAATCATTGATTTCCACAGTGCAAAAGAGTATTATAATTAGTGAGAGAAATATGAATCTGAAACGAGGTCAAAACATGAAATTCACTTTATTTACGGACGCAAAGATCGGCGGCGCACTCAGGCGGCCGGTTCTTATTTCGAGCATAACCGAGTCGGTTTCGCGCACCGGCAAGCCGTTCCTTAAAATAGGCATGAAGGACGGCTCTTCTGAGCAGATCGCCATGATGTTCGACACCACCGAAACTGCGCTTGCCAACAACAAAGGCGTAATAAAACACTGCATAGCAGATGTTGACCTGAGCGTAACCGAGCATCAGGGCGCCAAAAGCTTTATCGTCAACAATATTTCCGTCTGCCGCAATCCTGCCGTCACAATGGGAGATTTTGTCAAAGTGCCACCTGTTGACATAAAGCTTATGTACAGCGAAATATGCAACATGCTGAAAGGTCTTTCCGAGGGCAGCACCGGTGCTCACACACCTCTGTCAGAACTTGCGCTGTGCATTATAACCGACTATAAGGACAGCTACATGAAGTCTTCCGCAGCAATAACCATGCACCATGATATTCTTGGCGGATTGATCTACCATTCATACCGCATGGCCAAGGCTGCCGACGCTATGTGCAATATTTACGGTATTCTTGACCGTGAGCTGATGATATGCGGCGCAGTGCTGCACGACATCGGCAAGATGCTGGAGTATGACACCTCCGAAATAGGCGATTCCTGTTTTACCGCAGACGGTATACTTTTCGGACATCTTTTCATGGGCGCAAATTTAGTGGAGAAATACGCCGAGGGAAAGAATTATTCGCCTGAAAAGGTCAGGATGCTCCGGCATATTATAGTATCTCACCACGGCAAGCAGGAATGGGGCGCTGTAGTAAATCCTGCCACACCCGAAGCCATGGCTATGCACCTGATCGACTGTCTTGATGCAAGGATGTACAATTACGAAGACCAGTACACGCAGGTACAGCCAGGAGAAATCAGTGAGAAACGCGCATTAGGACTCGACAACAGGGTCTATCACGCAAATTTTGAAGATTGACGCAAAAGACCGACAGAACCTTAACGGAACTGTCGGTCTTTTTATAGTGTATCATCTATTATAGTAAACGACATTATTATTTATACTTTGATAAATCATCAGCTGATTGTGGTGGCTTTCCGATCGCCCCCACACCCCTTCGGATATTACTCTAAGTAAGAATATTTTTGTCGTCTGCTATAATTAAAACACAAAAGTTTCGCTCAAGCCTTTTCAGCGCAGAGCCTGCGCTCCCGATTCGCGGGGGTCGCTCCACTGCGTTACGCTCTAAATA
>JAFTCS010000139.1 GCA_017454565.1 Clostridia bacterium | reverse complement strand
GACCATTTCAGTGTTCTTGTAAACATCACCGTATGCATGACGGGCAATTGTTATAGGCTTTGTCCATGTGGGAATATAGGGTGTGATGCCCTTTACAACGATAGGTGTTCTGAACACGGTACCGTCAAGAATGGCTCTGATAGTACCGTTAGGCGACTTCCACATCTGTGTGAGGTTATATTCCTTTACACGGTCTGCATTAGGTGTAATGGTCGCGCACTTTACAGCAACGCCGTACTTTTTGGTAGCCTCTGCGCTGTCAACAGTGACCTGATCCTTGGTCTTTTCCCTGTTTTCAAGGCCAAGATCATAGTATTCGGTTTTAAGGTCAACATAAGGAAGAATAAGGGTGTCCTTGATCATTTTCCAGATAACTCTTGTCATCTCGTCGCCGTCCATTTCGACAAGAGGCGTTTTCATTTCTATTTTTGCCATTGGAGATCATCCTTTCATATTACAAGAACATTATCGGGTAATGCCCTTGTATTTCTTTTTCTCATATTCGTTGAGATAAACAGCCGTTCTGCCCGAACAGCAGTCCATATAGTGCTTAATGCCCATCCTCTTGTTTATTTTCCCACGCGAACAGGTCGTGTACGGTCACGCACCGGCGGTCTATATTACTTTGAATTTCTTGTGTAGTCCAGCAGACCGCCTGCAAGGATGATGTCCTTGGTACGTCCGGAAAGCTCGCAGAGAACGGGTATCTCCTTGCCCTGAGTCTTGTTCACTAACAGGAGATGTGTCTTGCCGTCTGCTATGGTCTTGCGGATGGCAGGCAGTGAAAGCTCATCGCCCTCGTTGATGCTGTCATAATCATTCTCGTTTACAAAGGTAAGCGGCAGGATACCTGCATTGATAAGGTTAGCCCTGTGAATACGTGCAAACGACTTTACCACTACGGCCTTGATGCCCAGATAAAGCGGTGCAAGAGCCGCATGCTCACGGGATGAGCCCTGACCGTAGTTTACTCCGCCCACGATAATGCTGCTGCCCATTGCCTTTGCGCGCAGCGGGAAGTCCTTGTCGCATACGGTGAAGCAGTGCTCGGAAATGGCGGGAATATTTGAACGCAGGGGCAGTATCTTTGCTCCGGCAGGCATAATGTGATCGGTCGTTATGTTGTCGCCTACCTTGAGTGAGCATCGCACGTCAATGCTCTCGGCAAGAGGAGCTGTCTTGGGATAGGGCTTGATATTGGGGCCGCGCAGAACTTCAACGCTGTCCATCTCTTCAACCGGTGCGGGAGCGACCACCATGTTGTCGTTATAGTCAAACTTCTCAGGCAGCGGGATGTCAACAGCCTCGCCGAGAGTCCTCGGGTCGGTGAACACGCCTGCAATAGCTGATGCGGCGGCTGTTTCGGGGCTTACAAGATATATCTGGCCGTCACGGGTGCCGCTTCTGCCCTCAAAGTTGCGGTTGAAGGTGCGCAGTGAGATACCCTTTGAATTGGGCGACTGACCCATGCCTATGCAAGGACCGCAGGCACACTCCAGTATTCTTGCGCCGGCTTCAATAATATCGGCAAGAGCGCCGTTCTTTGCAAGCATGTTATAAACCTGCTTTGAACCGGGTGCGATAGCAAGGCTCACGTCGGGGTGCACCGTTTTGCCCTTGAGAATAGCGGCAACTCTCATAAGATCAAGATATGATGAGTTTGTGCAGGAGCCTATGCAGACCTGATCTATCTTCTGGGGGCCTATCTCCTCGATAGTCTTTACGTTGTCGGGGCTGTGGGGACATGCCGCCATCGGAACAAGAGAGGAAAGGTCAATATTGATTACTTCATCAAATTTTGCATCCGGATCACTGCTCAGCTCTGTCCAGTCCTCTTCCCTGCCCTGAGCCTTCATGAACTCTCTTGTTATCTCGTCAGAGGGGAACACGGATGTTGTTGCACCGAGCTCTGCGCCCATGTTGGTGATGGTAGCTCTTTCGGGTACGGTAAGAGTTTTCACGCCCTCGCCGCCGTACTCGACAATCTTGCCCACGCCGCCCTTTACGGACATGATGCGCAGTACCTCAAGGATGATATCCTTAGCCGATACCCAGGGCTGAAGCTTACCTGTAAGGTTGACCCTGACCATCTTGGGCATCTGTATGTAATATGCGCCGCCGCCCATAGCAACAGCCACGTCCAGACCGCCTGCACCGATAGCAAGCATGCCTATGCCGCCGCCTGTGGGCGTATGGCTGTCAGAACCTATAAGCGTCTTGCCGGGCTTGCCGAAGCGCTCAAGGTGCACCTGATGGCAGATTCCGTTGCCCGGCCTTGAAAAGTATATGCCGTGTTTTTTGCACACCGTCTGGATAAACCTGTGGTCGTCGGCATTTTCAAAGCCTGTCTGCAGGGTGTTGTGGTCGATATAAGCAACGCTTTTTTCGGTTTTTACCCTCGGAACACCTATGGCCTCAAATTCGAGATAAGCCATGGTTCCTGTTGCGTCCTGAGTAAGAGTCTGGTCGATTTTCAGACCTACCTCACTTCCAACGGTCATTTCACCGCTGAGAAGATGAGCCTTAATGATTTTCTGAGCGATAGTATAGCCCATTTCAATTTCCCCCTTTTCATTTTTCAGAGAAATACCGTTTATAACGATACAATACTATTATCCTTCAAAACGCCATGTTTGTCAACATTTTTATTGCTTGCAAAAAATGTTGGATTATGCTATAACATAGTAGATATCATACTTCCGAAGAAGTCTGTTGTATAAAAATGAGGTGACGTAATGAGAGATCCTTACTCCGTTCTCGGCGTATCGCGTGGGGCTGATAAAAAAACAATACGACGTGCTTACATAGCGCTCGCTAAAAAATTTCATCCCGATCAGTTCAGCAGCGAGAAAGAGCGCAGAGATGCAGAGGAAAAAATGAAGGAGATAAACGCAGCCTACGACATACTGACCTCTGACGGCAGTGCAGCAGGTACCGCTTCATACAGCTCATATAGTTCTGACAAAAACACCAACGAAAATACCGGTGAAAGGGTAAAACATAACCCTTACTATGCAGTCTATAATGATCCTGAGTTTGTCAGCCATTACCATGTAAACGAAGCTTTCTATGCGAATATTGAGGACCTTATCGGCTCAGGCAGGCTTAATGAGGCACAGGCTGCCTTGAATCAGAGGAAAAATCAGAACACGTCCATTGCCGGCGACTACCTGTGCATGGCTCTCCTGAGCATTGCCATGAAAAAATACAATGAAGCATACAACCATATCTACAGAGCTTATTACTGGAACGCCAGAGCGGATGAAAAGCACCGCCTTGACGAAAAACGTATAGTGGAGCTTATAAATAGGATACAGAAGCTTTGCCCGGAGCGTGTCGCCGAGGACGCAAAGATGTTCCTTGAGGTAGAGATGCTGATAAACGACAAGGAATATGACAGGGCGATGGAAATTCTTCTGGACTTCATTAATGGCAAAAACAGCACCGCATCCTGTGCTTTCTACTATTACACGTCGCTTATATGCAGCAAGAGGAAGCAGGATGCCGTTGTCGAACAGAATCTTGAATTAGCCGGATACTGCTACGAGCCGACAGGTATTTACATGAAGCGCGTTAATGAGCTGAAACAAAAACGCGCAGACAAAAAAATAACGCCCTTAGCAATTCTTTCGCTTGTACTGCTGATAGTATTCCTGCCTATATGGCTGCCGATACTTCTTATATATCTGATATACAGGGGAATAAGAAAATTTGTCAGGTTTCTGCGCTCATAATGAGCATCTGCAATAATTCATTTTCCGAGTATATATGTTCTGCTCTTGACACAGGAATGATGCAGATATAAAATATAGTAGGCTATATGTTCTTTTTCCGAAAAGGTCAAATAACAAACGGACGGAGAGATGCTATGGCAAAAAATAATTTTATCTCATCCTTGAAAAGCACTGACATTAAAGGCAAGAACAGGCTTTCCGCAGGATGTCTGGCGTTTCTGTTCATACTGTCGGCGATATGTATAACTATCTGCTCAAAGGCTTCGCCGCTTTATCCGCTGAACAACTGGGATGACGCAAACTGCTTCTATACCGTAGGACGGGCTGTTGTAAACGGTCAGGTGATGTACCGCGATATTTTCGAGCAGAAGGGGCCCTGGCTGTATTTTATCTACAGCTTTGCAAACCTTATTTCGGGGGATTCCTTTATAGGGGTCTATCTTTACGAGATAGCTTCTTATTTCGTATTTCTGCTGTTCAGCGCAAAGATCGTCCTGCTGTTCTGCGACAGGAAAGCCCTGCTGCTTATGCCTCTGCTTTCCGCCGCCGTATGCACTGCCCCGGCATTTGAGCAGGGCGGCTCCGCTGAGGAGATATGTCTGCCCATGATCGCCTACGGACTATACGCAGGGCTTCGCTCCATTGTAAGAGAAAAGCCTGTGTGCCGACTGGAATGGCTGTTTATCGGCATAACCTCCGGCGCCGTACTGTGGATAAAGGTCTCGCTTTTCGGCTTCTATCTGGGCTGCGGTGTGTTTCTGGTTTTCTATTACATAAGAATGAAATGGAAACGGGGGCTTATAACCTTCCTCTTCATGCTTTTGGCGGGTGAAGCGATCATTTCTCTGCCCGTGTTTGCGTATTTTCTCATAAACGGCGCTCTGCGCGAGCTGTTCGATGTTTACTTCTACTGCAACATTTTTGTATACTCGGTTCGCCCGGTAGACAGTCGGCTGCTTGCCGTACTGCTCAATCTTTTCGAGGGCACAAAAAGTCTGCTCTACAGCTTCGGCTTCGGCGTGGGCATGATAATCTTCGGCGGAGTGTACCTGTTCTTCCGCTCAAAAAGAATGTTCGGCTTCCTGCTTTCGTCATGCCTGTGCGCGTTTCTGCTGATATATGTAGGCGGCAGGCGGTACATTTACTATTCGCTCATTCTTTCCGTATTCGCGCCTTTAGGGCTTGTTATGCTCTACAAGATCCTTGAGCATTGCTTCGGAGAAAAAAAAGGCTGCCGCCGCAGGATAAACACAGCTTTCGGCTGCTGCGTGCTGGGATACTCCCTGCTGACCTCTTTTCTGTGGAGCCCCAACGTATACATGATGAAATACAGCCGCAGCGACATGCCTCAGTACAAATTTGCCGAAACGATCTCTCAGACCGAAAACGCTTCTATACTGAATTTTCGTTTCCTTGACGGCGGATTCTATACTGCATCGGGCATACTGCCAAGCTGCCGGTTCTTCTGCGGGCTGAACATACCATACGCCACCAGCGAGCAGGACCGCTATGTGCATGACGGAGATGTGGATTATCTGATAACCCGTGACCAGCCCATAACTTTCGACAACTACGAGCTTGTCCGTGTGGAGAGCTTTGAAGCCCACAGAAACGACTATTCTATTTATTATCTTTACAGAAAAATACCCGCGTCCGAAAATAAATAGACCGGCTATGAAACGGAGATGACTAACTTGTTCAACAAAAGAAAAAAGATCGTCCGCATTGTCAGCATAATCCTCTGCATAATGATGGTTCTCGGAGTATTCTCGATACTCCTCTACACCATAAGCGGCGCATGATAAAACGAACCCCCGGCAAGCATTGAACCTGCCGGGGAATTTTTTACGATACATATTTTAGAGCCTGAAGTGCGTGACCGACAGCTTGCCGCTGTGCGCGAGCGGTAAAGCTTCGGTTCGTACTTAGAGCGCAGCGACCCCCGCGAACAGGGGTCCAGCGTCACGCTGGTCAGATTTTCTCAAGTTTTTTCAGCTTCTCGATCTCGGATTTGTCGACCTTGATCTGACCGTCTTTGATGATCGTTACATCAGCTACTTTGTATGTGTGAGGCGCTGCATCCGGTGATTTGTTCAGCGATACACTCAGGATTCCAGTTATCAGGTTGACGTCCACTACACTGCCCTTGCCGTCAGGTGTGCTCACAAGCGCACCTATCTTCGGCGTTTTCTTCAGCAGATCGGTGTATGCTTCCTGCTCGTATTTCAGACAACACATCAGCCTGCCACATGTGCCCGATAT
>JAFTCS010000138.1 GCA_017454565.1 Clostridia bacterium | reverse complement strand
GTCAAGGAGATCTACCTGCAGTATATGGACAGGGAGGGCAGAGAAAAAGCCGGAGCCGATGCCCTTATGATGGTCGTTGGAATGATAGAGCAGTGCACCGATATTAATGATCTGGTCAGTGCCATGGGCTTTCTCTACCAGAATTACGGTGTGAGATCCCTTTTCGGGATAGACGTTCATCCGAACTCAAACGATACCTCGGAAAACATTGTTTTCTTTATGAACTACAACACCATGGGCAACATGAAGGAGAATTTTACAAAAACGGATGCGGGTCCTGAGGCAGTGGGCAAGATAGTTGAGGATACGCTGAAGATTCTGAATGTATTACCCAACGAAGCAAAGGAAAGAGCCAGAAACTCCGTAAAGCTGATGAATGAGATCATGCTTGTTTCGAGGGACCAGGAGGATATATACGATTTTGACAGCCAGTTCAACGAATATGACATGAAGAAGCTCAGGAAGCTTTTCTCGAATATCGACACGGAGAATATGCTCAGATCATTTGGCATAAAAACAGACAAGTTTATCGTCTATGATGAGCGTCAGGCGGAAAAAATAAACGAGCTGCTTACAAACGAAAATATCAGGGCGATAAAGGACTATATCTATGGCTGCATAATGTTTGATTACAGTCAGGTATTGCCGCCGACGTACCTCGACAAAGGAGCGTCGGTAAGTGATTTTGAAAAGGATGCCGACGAAAGTGCAAAAAGGTATGTTTTTAATATACTTGAGCATGAGTTAGGTGTGCTTTACGGCAAAGAGGTATGCACTCAGAAGGTAATGAACGTAACGGAAAAAATGGTAAAGACCATACAGGATTCATGCCGCAGCCTTATAAGCAAGTGCGACAGGCTTTCACAGGACAGCAAGGATAAGTACCTGAAAAAGCTTGATAATATGGAGGTACTTTTAGGCTACGAAAAGGATCTTGTTCCTCCGTTCGCGATCACGAAGATGAAAAACGGCGGAAATCTGCTGGAAAACGTCATTGCCATAAAGCGCGGCAGGGTACAGGAAGCTCTGAGCAGCGCCGGAAAGCCTGCTGACAGGTCAAAGTGGCAGATGTCGGCAATTGAAGTAAACGCTACATATTATCCCACCTCAAACAAAATAGAGATACCTGCGGTAATGATGGGCAGGTATTGCATTGATCCCGACGATGACGAGTATTATAACCTCGGTATATTGGGTTATGTTGTCGGCCATGAGATCAACCACGGGTTCGACTCCAACGGTTTTCTTTTTGACGAATTCGGCAACTACCGTCCGAAATGGATAAATAAAGCCGATCAGGAAAAATACCGTGAGCTGATGGACAGGGTCAAGGAATATTACAATAACATAAAGATCCTTGGTGTGTACCCGATAAACGGTACTACTACACTTTCCGAAAACATTGCAGATCTTGCGGCTGTGCAGTGTATCCTCAATTCCGCAAAGAACAAAGATGATTATCAGAGTATATTTGAAGGCATAGCGACACAGTGGGCGTCACTTACATGTATAACGGAACTTGTGATGACGCTGAGCGGAGATGTTCACAGTCCCGCCGAGGCAAGAGTGAACGCTGTAGTTGCAAGTATGGACGAGTTCTATGAGGTATATGACATCAAGGAAGGCGACAAAATGTATGTGGCTCCTGAAAACAGGGTAAAGGTGTGGTGATAATATGATAAGAGCAAAGCTTGTACTTCGCAATGTAATAGGCAAACCCCTGAGGACCTGCATTATCATAATCTCGCTGGCGGCAGCGGCATTTGCGGCTCTGTTCTGCATTGCGGGCATCAACACGGCTAAAAACGACCTCAGGGACTTTTTCAAGGCCAACTACGGTGATGTTGACCTGATGATAATGGCCAGCCCGGTCAGAGTAACTCAGGATGACCTGCCGCCAGGAGGCAGATTTGTCGGCGAGACTATCGGCTCAATAAGCGAGACCATTCCCAACAGCCAGTTTATAAACTATGTGAACCAGCTCAAAATTATGATACTGGGTATAGACACCCAGCTTGCCTACGATATGAAAATGCTTGATACTCCATGTCCGACAGACGGAGGTATCACCATGACGGCACCGCTTGCCGGACAGTTAGGCAAAAAGGTGGGCGATACCTTTACGTTCTACGGCGACGGTCAGGTCAGGTATGAACTCAAGATACTGAGTATCGTGCCCGCGACAAAATTTCTCAACTCAAGGCAGAACTGTATAATAATGACGCCTGAGCTGTGCAATAAGATCTGCGGCAACAAGGAGGACGCCATTACAGTGGGTTATGTGGATGTGCCTGACGATCAGGTGCAGTCAACAATGGAAAACCTGCGTCTGAAGTATCCCGACCATGTGAGTATGGGCACCACTTCCCTTGACTCGGATGATACCTTTAACAGTATGCTTAACATTTATTACCTGATCTTTGCGGTGGTGGTCCTCATGGTATGCTTCATAGTTGTGTCAATGTCGAAGCATATCGTAAACGAAAGAATGTCCGTCATAGGCATGCTAAGAAGCGTTGGCGGAAGCATAGCCGGAACAGGTGCTCTGCTGCTGTGTGAAAGCGCATTCTACGGTTTGTGCGGAGGCATCCTCGGCACCCTGCTGTATATGCCTTTCAGAGGCAACTCTTCTCTTTCGTTTTTTGCTCCCGTAGGCGAAAGCATGACGCATTCAGACGGTATAAACATTCTGACCATCCTGCTTGTCATTCTTGGAGTCACGCTGATACAGTGCGTTTTCTCGGCAGCCGCCATTATGAAGGCCGCTAAAACTCCTGTAAGGGACATTATTTTCGGAACAAAGGACACGGCCTACATTCCTGCCAACGCGGTCACACTTATCGGTGCGGTCATGCTTATTGCAGGTGTTATAGTACATCTGATAGCCGAGAGCTTTATATTTTCGGTGGCGGCAGCTTTTCTGACTATGATAGGCGCCGTTATGGTATTCCCGAAACTTATCAGTCTGATATCCAAGGGTCTGAGCGCACTGTTTACAAAGCAGAATCTGCCGGTAGCAAAGCTTGCCGCAAAGGAGATATGCAGCACAAAGAGCAGCGTGTCGTCTGCACAGCTTTTGCTTTCGGCACTGTCGCTGACTATCGCAATGCTCGTTCTGTCGGTGTCGCTGCTCAGCTTCCTTGCAAATCCTGTTTACAACTGCAGCCTGTTGATACTTTCTCCGGAGCAGGAGGGCAGCACCTATGACTATGCTGTAGGCAATATCGACGGCGTTTTGGACGTTGAGAAACTTTATTACAAGAATATGTCGTATGATACACATGCCAAGGTCAACGGAGTGGAGCGTGACCTGATGCTGCTTGCTCTGAATGACGGCGGCTACAAAAGCTTTTCGGGCGTAAGGGACTGCCCGGAAAGCCTTGCTGATGACGAGGTCGCCCTTGATACCGTTATAGCTTCAAAAATGGGTCTGTCTCAGGGTGACACCATTACTCTTGGTCTGAAGCTCGAAAGCTATATGCCTGTTGAGCTGACTCTCAAGGTCAAGTGCATAATTGATGCAGGCTACTTCAACAACTACGGCAATACTGCCATGGTGAGCCTGAATACATACAAAAGCGTATATTATGACCAGCCTGCCACCGTACTTATAAAGACTCTTCCGGGCAAGGAGGATGAGGTATGGTTAATGATGCTTTCCACACTTTCAGACCAGCCCAGCGCTATAATGAGCATGGAGGACTACAACGCTCAACAGCGTGAGTACATGAACGGCATTCTCAGCGTGGTCTACGCAGTCGTTGTGCTGGGTATAGCACTGTCGCTGATGGGTACATTCAGCAATATGCTCATGGGATTTGAGCATTCGCGCAGAAAATACGCAGTTTATTATTCGTCATCAATGAGCAAGCAAAAGCTGAAAAGTCTTATTATATGGGAGACAGTGCTCACCAGCGGCATTTCCGTGGCAGCGTCCGTATTCTTCGGATGGTTCTTCCTCGGAATAGTCGCAAAAGCGCTTTCCATGCTGGATATGAGCCTGCCCTTGGTGCATCCGCTCATGTATGCAGCGTTCTTTGGATGTGCGGCGTTTGTGCTGCTGTTAGTGGTCATCTTCAAACCATTGCGGATGATCTCAAAGATGAATATTGCCGAAGAGATAAAGACCAGCGCAGACTGATGAAGGAGGATATATTATGAACAACCAGAATCCCTACCGGGGTCAGAATATGAACGGCTACGGACAGAACGGCTATCAGCAGCCGGCGTATGAAGATCAGAACGGCTATCAGGAACCTGTGTATGAAGATCAGGGCGGCTATCAGGAACCTGTGTATGAAGATCAGGGCGGCTATCAGCAGCCGGTGTATGAAGATCAGGGCGGCTATCAGCAGCCGGCGTATGAAGATCAGGGCGGCTATCAGGAACCTGTGTATGAAGATCAGAACGGTTATCAGCAGCCCGCCTATGAACAGAATGACCTGAGTGCCCAGTTTGCCTACAAAGAGCCGGAGGACTATCAGCCGGCACCCGCTTATGATAATGTGCAGAGAGGAAACCCGGCTCAGAGTGCAAACGTGCAGCGCAGTCAGCCGACACCCCCGGACAACAATGCCCCGCAGTTCCATCCAGAACCGAAAAAAGTTATGGGGGAGATCGTCATAAGCGCGAGGAACATTCATAAGACCTTCGGCAAGGGCGATACTGCTCAGGTCGTGCTTGACGGGGCGAACCTTGATATAGAAAAGGGCAGCTTTGTATCGCTTATGGGCGAGTCCGGAACAGGAAAATCCACACTGCTGTATCTTATCGGCGGTCTTGACAGAGACTTTACCGGTGATATCCTTGTAGCGGGCAATAATATCGTAAACCTGAAAGACGGTGAGCTTTCTGAGATACGCTGCAAGAAAATGGGCTTTGTTTTCCAGTTCTACAATCTTGCTGCCAACCTTACGGTCGAGGACAACATTCTTCTTCCATTGGAGATGAGCGGCAGGAAGATATCCGACTACCGTGAAAAGTACAGGGAGATACTTGAAATAACCGGACTTGAGAGCAAGGTCAAGTCGTATCCCTCACAGCTTTCAGGCGGACAGCAGCAGAGAGTAGCCATTGCCAGAGCAGTGCTCGGCGACCCGGAAATAATCCTTGCCGACGAGCCTACGGGTAATCTTGATGCTGCTTCCGGTGCAGAGATAATGGAGCTGTTTTCAAGACTGAACAAGGAACGTGGTGTGACCATCCTTCAGGTAACGCACTCAGCGGAAGCAGCATCATACAGCAGCCGTATCGTCACTCTTAAAAACAGAGTCATTACCGGCTGATGTGTCGGGGTGCGTGACCGGTCAGGGGGACTTTTGCGAAAAAGTCCCCCCGTGTCTCGCCTGTCGGCTCGGTCGGCGTTTCTGCTTCGCAGAGGTCTCCACCGGAGACCCACGCCCCCCGAAAACGTTGTTCGCGTTCAAGTTTACTCTGACCAAAACTAAACCGATCGCGGCTGAAATAAACTCCTGT
>JAFTCS010000137.1 GCA_017454565.1 Clostridia bacterium | reverse complement strand
TGCTTCTTTTGCACAAGGAAACGCACATTATCGTTTCCGGCGGAACTCTTAGCTTTTTTGCTGCTGCCCTTTTCATAGTCTCGTCATCATAATCAAGCGGCAGGAAAATATCATTCAGTCTTATCATAGAGAACACCTGCGGCAAATGCCGTCCTTTCTTTTTTATCCGTAAGCATAATGCTTTAAACTTTTATTATTTATATATTATATATATTAATGTAGACTTTTGCCGCCGCCCGAAGCTGATGCCGCCGCTTTCAAGCCCGATGCTATGGCAAAATGAAGATTAAAGCCGCCGCAGTCGCCGTCTACGTCCAACAGCTCTCCGCATATATACAGACCCTTATGATTTTTTGACATCAGGCTGTCCGGAAACACCTCGTCCGAACCGACACCGCCGGCGCACACCTGAGCCGAGCTGAAGCTTCCCATTCCGGACGGGGTGAAAGTAAGTCTTTTTGCGGCGGATGCAAGCTGTTTTATATCTCGTGCCGTAAGAGAGGAACAGGTTTTTTCGCTGAGCGCACAGGTTTTCGCTATGACCCTTGAAAGCTGAATATTCAAAGCTCCCGAAAGCAGTTCGCCCGCAGGCGCTGCACCAAAAAGCTCCTTACAGGTCAGCAGATAGCTGCACAGCTCGGGAAAGCTCAGACTGCTTACCAGATCTGCGGCGATCTGCAGTTTTTTGCAGGTCACACCGTCAATGCTGCCCTTGAGAAAAAACTCGCTGACACTGCGGGAAAGCTCAAAAACGCATATTCCTGAAATGCCGCTGTCCGTAAACTGTATTTCGCCCTGAGTCTCTTTCAAAGCCTTTCCGTCTGCAAGAAGAGTGACTTTTCCTCTTGCTCTCACGCCTTTGAGACTCCTGTATTTTTCTGCGGTGCTTATAGGACAAAGCGCCGGAAAAATCTCTTTATAACCTATACCCAGCATTTTCAGCAAACCATAGCCGCTGTCGTCTGCGCCTGACTGCGGAAAAGCCTTTGAACCGGCAGCTATTATGAGCTTTTCGCAGAAAACCTCTGTATCATCGGAGGTTATCACGAAGCGTCCGTTTTCTCTGCGGATACTGCGTGTCAGGAATGAGCACCTTTCGCTCACACCAAGACGGGCACATTCATTTCTGAGAGAATCCAGTATTGTCACAGCCTGATTGCTGTAGGGATATATTCGCCCCTCACTGTCGCTTCGCAGAAGAACGCCCAGACTTGTGAAAAAGCCTTTCAGTGCATCCGCATTAAAGCCGCCGATAACCGAACCTATAATGTTCTCATCCCCGTGATAATGCTCCGGAGAAACATTCTCGTTTGAGATGTTACACCTGCCGTTGCCGGTTGCAAGAAGCTTCCTTCCTGTTTTTGCCTGCCTTTCAAGCATGACTGTACTGTTTCCGCCGAATTTCCGCGCAAGTCCTATTGCCGCAGCATAGCCGGAGGGGCCGCCGCCTATAACAGCCGCTTTAACATTTATCCTTTCCATTCTCATTCCTCCCGTTTATTTCATAATAACATATTTCAGACACAAGAGCAACATAATACAGTTTTTTGGGGAAAGGGTTCCAAAGGACAGACACGATTCACATAAGCGCCGATGTTTTACGATTGATTTTTTATTCTTTATGGTGTATAATATACCCATTATTTTATACTGGTATAACAGACCGATCCGGACACAAAGACCGGAATCCTGGAGGTAAAAATGAAATTTTCAGAAATGGAATACATCCGCCCGGAGCTTGACGCCATAAGAAAAGAAGCCGGACAGATAAAGCTTGACTTTGAGAACGCGCCGTCTGCCCGGCATGCCGAAGATGCCTTTGTACGCTGGGACAAGCTCATGTGCCATGCAGACACCATGATGAGCCTTGCCTATGTAAGAAGCTCTATCGACACCAATGACGAATACTATGAAAAAGAAGTTGAATATATAGATGAGATTTCTCCCGAACTGACCGAACTGAGCCAGAGCTTTGCCGGACTGCTTGTCAACAGCCGTTTCAGAAAAGAGCTGGAGGAAAAATACGGCAGTCTGCTTTTCCTCAACAGTGAGATATTCCTCAAGGCCTTTTCTAAGGAGATCATTCCCGAAACTCAGGAGACCAATAAATTAGAGACAGAGTACCAGAAGCTCATTGCCTCTGCTCAGGTGGATTTTGACGGCAAAAAATGCACCATTTCTCAGCTTTCACCTTATAAGCAGAGCAACAATGATGACATCCGCCGCGCAGCGTGGCTCGCAGAGGCTTCCTTTTACAGCGAGAACGGCGACAGGCTTGACGATATCTACGACAAGTTAGTGCAGCTGCG
>JAFTCS010000136.1 GCA_017454565.1 Clostridia bacterium | reverse complement strand
GGAGTCGTCGCAAGAGGGATAGTCTGCTATGCAAATGGCCTTGAAGACGGCGATCACACAGCGGTCATAACGGTCAAGCAAGGAGATATCCAGCTGGATGCGCTTGAGATATTTGGCAAGAATGAAAAGGCTGAAGCTGTCAATACAGAAGAAAGCAAAAGTCAGGACAGCAAAGATAAAAAAGCCTTGTCTTCCATAGCACTAGCCGCGGCGACTGTTGGTATTGCAGCGGCAGGAACGGCTGCAGCGATAGTTATAAGACAAAGGCGAAAGAAGAAATAGCATTTATACTAAAGGAGAGACAAAGAAACTAGGATGATAAAGACCAGAGATATGACAACAGGCAGCGAGACTAAGCATCTTATACGGTTTGCGCTGCCGCTGCTGGCAGGAAATCTTCTGCAGCAAACATACAACGCGGCTGACACGATGATAGTCGGCAAGTTCCTGGGAGACGACGCTCTTGCAGCTGTCGGCGCAACGGGCTCGATAACATATTTCTTTTACACGCTGTGTATCGGCCTGTCGATAGGCTCAGGTGTACTTGCAGCTCAGCTGTTCGGAGCAGGAAAACTTGAAAAGCTGAGGCGCTCGATAGTAAGCTCCGGTGCAGTCACGGCGATCTTCGGCCTAGTAGTCAGCGTTATCTCTGTTCTTGCAGCAAGGCCGGTTTTACAGTTTCTCAATGTTCCGGGAGACCTGCTTGGACGCTCGGTGACATATATGAGGATCGCCTGTTCTGGAACTATCTGTGTTGCGGCGTATAACTGGATCAACGCCGTTATGAGAGCCCTCGGGAATACGACTGTACCGCTTATATTCCTGGGCATATCCACTGTGCTAAATATCGGGCTTGATCTTCTGTTCGTTATGTGTTTTGGTTTCGGTGTCGGTGGTGCTGCGGCAGCAACTATACTTGCTCAGGGTTTATCAGCTGCCGGATGTATCATCTACTGCTTTGGCTCGAACAAAAGCATAAGGCCAAGAGGAGAAGAATTCAGACCTGAAAAGGCACTTATGAAAAAGTGTATGGCTATGGGTATTCCGATAGCCATACAAAACGGGCTGGTTTCTATCTCAATGATCGCTTTGCAGAGGGTGACCAACAGCTTTGGAAACACAGTTATGGCTTCCTATACAGTTTCAATGAGGATAGAGCAGTTTGTGCAGCAGCCGTTTATGTCGATAAATGCTGCGATATCATCTTTCACAGGACAGAACATAGGTGCAGGCAAGCAGGACAGAGCTGTAAAAGGCCTGCGTTCGGGAGTTATGCTGTCATCTGTATTTGCTGTTATGATGTTCGTCGTGTTCCTGCTTTTTGGCAAAAACATAGCAGGGTTCTTTGTCTCAGGCAAAAAGGTCATCGCTATCGCCGGAAGATCGCTGATCATAACCGGAGCGTTTTACATCCCTCTTGGAATGATACACACCGTAAGAGGTTTTCTCAACGGTGCCGGGGACACAGCCTATGCTATCGTCAACGGACTTGCCGAGGTAATAAGCAGGATAGGCTTCTCTCTGATACTTACGAACATTGCAGCCATAGGCTTCTGGGGGATATGGATAACTACCAGCATAACCTGGGTGGTTACCGCCGCTGTAAGCATACATCGCTATTTCAAGGGCAAGTGGAAGCTAAAGGCTATATAAATAGTTCCGGGATGACTTCCCTGCTCCAGAGCAGATTAAAAAGGGGCTGTTGCACGAACAGCTTCAAGCGAAAATGGTACCTCTCCCCGAAGGGGGAGAGGTACCATTTTCGCACTTTGCGTCGCTGCAAAGCAGCGACGCGGTCATAGCTTTCTCTCAAAACCGGCGGCTTGCAACAGCCCGTTTTATTGATATGCAGTTACACAAATAACAGTATCCAATACGTTCTAAAGCTGTTTTATCATAACATCGTAGCAAAGAAAATCATTATTCTCTGTTATTATAGTGTGGTATTCTGTTTCCTTATAGCCTCTTTTCAGGTAGATAGCTTTAGCCGGAAGAGAGGCATCGATCTTTATCTCATCATAGCTTTTGGATATCGCCATTTCTGCGAATTCCAGCAGTTTTTTTCCAAAACCATTGCCTTGATGATCAGGTAGGACAAAAAGCCTAGTTATCTCATTTTTCTTTACTGTCACTGTACCAACAGTGCTTCCGGATATATCACTGCATAGGAATACGTCTCCGTTTTCAATGTCATCGGATATATTCTTGTCACTGTGATGTTCCAGAAAAAACGCAACCGCTCCGGCCGGATAATAATATGGATATATGCTCTTTATCGTTGTGTGCGATATTTCCTTTACTGTTTCAAGATCTGATCTCACAGCTTTTCTTATATTCATTCCTGACTCCTGTTTTCTA
Organism: Clostridia bacterium; assembly: GCA_017454565.1. Taxonomy (GTDB): domain Bacteria; phylum Bacillota; class Clostridia; order Oscillospirales; family Acutalibacteraceae; genus UBA1213. Next base: position 4,137 of record JAFTCS010000136.1, on the reverse strand, counting down.
TCTTCGCATACTGAAAATATCATAGATAATGTATCCTGCTCTCATCAAATCTGTCCCGTTGTGTTTTGCTCTCCGCAGGATAGCCCACAGGCACAACAGCAAAGGCACGTAACCCTTCGGGATTACCAATGACAGCTTCCGCTTTTGTCATTCTGTCCTCCAGCGGCGCTGCACACAGCCAAACTCCTCCAAGACCCAGGGAATCTATCTCAAGAAGAAGATTCTCGGTAGCACATGAGAGGTCGATAAGGACAGTTTCACTCCAGCGCAGGCCCTCGGTGCGATAGCAAGGCACTATCACTGCAGGCGCATTTTTAGCACAAGCCGCATAGGGGCTTATCTCTGACAGCGCTTTAATCTTATCTTTGTCCGTAACCACATAGAACTCCCAGGGCTGCTGATTGCCTGCCGAGGGCGCCTGCATAGCAGCTTTGAGAAGCTGTGTTATCTTTTCAGGCTCTACAGGCCTGTCATCAAATTTTCTTATGCTTACTCTTGTGAATATCTCGTTCATGATGATTCCTCCGTTTTCGCTCCGGCTGTGCTTTTAGTATTATATAATATACCATAGGTGTGCTTCAAAGTCAATGTATAGAATTACGTTTATCAGCTTCTTTTCCTTTCGGGAAAGATCCACCAGCAGGATACCACAGCAACGACGATGAATGCCGCTATCGGCAGAAGCCGCCGAACATTGCGGCGCCGGAATATGTGATAAGGCTTATTATACTGCGAAGCCCAAGTCTGAACTCTATATTGTTTTCACGGGCGATAAGCCAGTACATAATTACTACAAGGTCGATCAATAGTGAAGCTCTCTTTTTATCCAATCCATAATCACGCTTACAATATACTCCTGTTCCTCTGCGGTCAGCACCTTGCCGGATGGAATATTATGCCACTTCTCAAGACAACCCCGACAGCAGCAGGCTGCTGCGTGCTGTGCAAGAAACACAGGATGTCCTCTCATAGGCGTCTGCTTGCCGTCCTTCGGAGGATTTTCCGGCGCCAGTTTCTTTGCAACGAAGTCGGCTGCATGAGAGGCTATGACCGCCAAGCCCTTTTCACTGATATAATCACGGTCATCCCCCGACAGATGAAATCTGCTCCTGAAATCAGACTTGGCAAGTCTTGCAAACAAGGTATTCCTGTCAGGGAGAGTGTATCTAATAGCTGCTCCCGAGTTCTTTCCGGGTGTATAGCTATAACCCGACTTAGTCGCCTGTGACATCTGTATTTTTCTGTCTATGTGATATTTTCTGCCGTCTTTGAGAAACAAAGCGCCTGTCTGTTTGAAATAAAACGGCACACCGGCTCTTATACACTGTCTTCTTAGCTCTTTGACCCAATTAAAATCGCAGAGCCGTGCTTTTGCCCCCGACTCTCCGCCGCAGGTAACCTGCTCTATCCTTCCTGTGGCCAGGTGTTTTTCAATGTTTATCTCCTCGAGCATAGGTTCCGAGATCACACGGCGGTGTTTTATGGGAAGATCAAGAAGTATCGGCAAGCGATAGTCTGCTCTGTCCTGATCCTCACAGGTGCTGCTGATCGTCACATTGTCCCAGCCGTCACCCCAGTCATCGGGAATACATTCTGCAAACCTGTCTATTCGCTTGGTGATTATATGAAAATGAAGATCACTTCGCTGCCTGATAATATCCCAGCAGCCATGTCTCCAGTCATCTGCCACATCAAGAAAGAAATCAGAGGTCATACACGTGTATACAACGCCGTCTTCCGGTCTGAGCTTATATTCTCCCTGACGGTTCTTCTTCAAAGGAAGCTCGTAGTCTCCGGTTTTTGAAACTATACTTGCATCCTTGCCGATAGACTCGTCACGGCGATAAACATAACAGTTCCGGCAGCCGGGACTTATCTTATGACAACCATGCCATGGGTTCCAGATAGGCAATCATATTCACCTCTATCCTGCATTTTCAGAATAAAAGACCGCTCAATAGAATGGTTCTAGCAGCTTTGTATTATCTTCATAGTCTCATCTATTATATCTTCAATTTCTTTTGCTCCGTCGATCACATAATCAGAATCAGGCAAGATATCTGTAAGCATATCAATATAACAGGGCCTTGAGTATTTCAGATATGTATTCATTTCATTGCGAATTTCATCCGCAGAAGCCTCTTTCATGTCTCTGAGCACTCTGCGAGCCATTGCAATGTCTAACGGCGTATCAATAAATATACAGCAGTCCAGATAATCTTTCATCATGGTATTCTGATATGCGAACGGATAATCCAGCAGCAGATAATCATATCCTCCGCTGTTAATGATCCTTTCAACATCTGCTTTTAATGGCGATAAGTCCCATACATTATAAAACTCTTCATGTTTCGAGACCCACTCGGTAAGATCATCAGGTTCTCCTTCAAATGAATAATCATCAAAGTGAAGAGATGCTGTTTTTGGGAGTCTGGCTTTTAATGCATTTACAACTGTTGTTTTTCCACCGGCCGTTACAGCTCCGATAGCTATTATTTTCATTATTATTCCTCCATAGATATTACCGTTATGATCCAACTTTTTCTTTCAGGATCAATATCGCCTTATCAAGAGCTTTGTCACAGCCTTCGATCTGATCCTGAAGACTATGCACTATTCTTATATCCGGAGCAAAGCCTTTATTGTAGATATCTTCGTCGTTCTGTGCAAAACAACGCCTTGTGCAGATGCGGAACCAGCCGCCGCTTTCAAGCTTGACCTGTAAGGGCTGACCGGATGAACCAGATGTGTTGTTTCCGATAAACACCGCATCTGTATGCGCTTTCATAACGTCTACAAAGTCCTCTCCGGCAGAGAAAGTGTACTCATTCATAAGCACAGCAACAGGACCGATGAGCCTTTTGGGGGCTTTATTCTCTTTCTTTTCGATCTCCCTCTTGTAGAAAATGTGACGCCTCATTTTATATATCTTGATGCTTTCTTCGTCCGAGTATCTCTCTTCCAGCTCGGCAGGTGTAAGACTATTCAGATCATCTCTGAACACACCCCAGGCCTTATAAGTCGGTTCATATATCTGTGTTTCCGCTCCGCAGCTGTCAAAGTCTCCGTCAATAAACATTGACGCTATGGTATCTGCGTTATCACTGTTTCCGCCTATGTTTCCTCTGACATCTATTATATATGCCTTTGCTTTGTCAAGTTCATCAATATACTCATAGATCTTTTCCGGCATAGTGTTATCATCAAACGAAGTGAGCTTTATTATTGCAAAACCATCTTCGGTCATCTCACATTTATAAGTATTTCCGCTTACTATAAGCTGTCTTTGTGAGTCCGATGAGGCAGGAGCCTCGGCGCTTACCCATTTTATGCTGTTGGGATCTTCTCTTGTGAGCCTGACGCTGAATTCTTTTCCGTCTTTTTCAAAGGAAAAGACCGCACTGCTGCCATTTCTTCCAAACATAAGCTCATTCATTGCTGTCATACCGCAGGCATCCTCATTGGCGTGCCATATAAACGGATAACAGTTCACCCTTATGTATTCTTCCGCACTAATGCCGTCTATCTTTTTCACAACACTGTATAAAGGTATCTCGTCCTTGTATTCTTCGGAAACGCCTATAACCGCTATGTCATGACCGAATCTAAAAAGAAACACGGGAAATCTGGAAAAGCAATCCGAATCCTGATAAAGATCATCGGGGAAGGATACGTCTGTGTGCCCGTCGCAGAGCAGAGCTGTAAAACGTTTGAGCTCCCTGTAATAATCATAAACATCTTTTGCAGACAGGACACGAGGAAGTGCCTTTTTATATTCCTCGTCCCAGTCAATATCAAGCTTGTCCCAGAATACAAAATTATACTCAGCTTCCTTCCAGAGCCTTGACAACTCATATATTTTAAGTTCGTCCGGTATTGTGCGCATAAATATGACCTCCTTTTAAGCTTCGTCAGCTTTCATATAATTATAGCATAGATATTTATCAAAGTAAAGAAGAAAAACGGACGAATGTAACTCTGTTTACTTTATGTAAAAAGAAAAGTCCCCACAGCATGAAGCTGTGAGGACTCTGTTATCTTTTTCTCAGTCTGATCAAGAATTACTTCTTGTCAGCGAGTGCAGCCTGTACTGTGGATAGTGCGCATTAACATTCAAATCAAAAAATGGCTATATAT
>JAFTCS010000135.1 GCA_017454565.1 Clostridia bacterium | reverse complement strand
GATTGGCGCATGGTAGTAATTTAAGGAAAGGATAGTGATAAAATGAGAAAAAAGAGAATACTTGCTTCATTGAGTATAGTAATGATAATGGCATCTATGCTCTCTATTACAGCAAGTGCCGATGTTGCAGGTGCTATGACCTCGACCTGGGGTACCGCAAAGGGTCAGATCCAGTCTGTTGTCAACAACGTTGTGTTCCCGGCAATAGACGTTATTCTGGCGGTACTGCTGTTTGTAAAGATAGGCGCTGCGTATCTTGACTACAGAAAGCACGGTCAGCTTGAGTGGACACCTATCGCCATTATTTTTGGCGGTCTGCTTTTCAGTCTGACGGCACCAATGTATGTTTGGTCAATTATCTGATCAATGCGGGAGGGCGAAAGTCCTCCCAATATTTTTTGAAAGGAAAAATGCTATGAACTTTTTTGAACAGGAATTAAGAAAGGTCTGCTCTCTGAGTGACTATATCAAGAGACCCAAATTTGTCGGAAGAGCCTGTGTGTTTAGGCTTTCGGAAGATATAACCGGAAAGATGGAGTTTGTAGAGAGAGGCTACGCTGACCGTTTTACTGCAATGAAGCTTTCGCTGTTCAACCGCAGAGAGGGACAGATCGATTGCCAGATCATTGATCTGACTGAATTGCTTGGCAGAAAAACAATGGGCAGCGGCAACCAAACAAACGCATATATCTGGCGCAATGGCACCGATGTCCATTGGTACTGCTTTAGACCGACAAATCACGATTACAGAGCAATGGCTGAGTCAGCCGATGACTACCTGTCCTGCTTTGCAGATCAGGAAATAACCGAGGACAAGGGTCTGACTATTGACCTGAAATGAGGTGAAAAGAAAAATGATGAAACGATATGCGGCGCTTTCAGCCGCTATTATTATGATGTCGCTCACAGCCTGCGGGACTTTTGCTCCTCCGCAGACGAGCGAAACTACGGCAACTACCACAGCTGTAACTGAGGTCACAACCGTTCCGCCCGTTACCACAGTGCCTATGGACAGTTCAGTATCTGAAACCACCACCAAAGCAACTATGTCCGAGGACGAAAAGAAACAGCTCGCAGCGAACACTTTTATAGCCGAATTTTTCGACTCCGCTATTTCATTTGAGGACAAGTCCGCCCTGACAAAAGAAGTGCTGAAGAAATGTCCCTTTGAGCATAGTGAGGAAAGCACTAATGGCTTACAGAGGATAACTCTCAAATGCGACAACGGCAGCGGAACTATTGATGTGCTGTGCATTGATCTGTCAAACAGTGATCTCGACTATGACCTTGGATATATAGTCAGCACTTTCGGCGATTATTACTACGGCTTTACTGTAGGCAATATGCAGGGTGTGACCGAGGATAACTTCGCAACTAACTATCGGCTGACAAATACCGTTGTGACAAAGGGCAAATATCAGCAGTACGGGTCTTTGCAGAAAAGTGACGGAATGGCAAATCAGTTCGGCTATGCGGAGACCTATGCTGTCCTTGTGAACGATCAGCTCACAGTGGTGTCTGGGCAGTTCCTGTCAACCGATATGATGGAGCGACAGAGCTTCACGGGACTGATGACGGAATTCAAAGGCAAAATACCTTTTTAGGAGGTTTTATGAGAATACGAGTTTTCGGGGATCCTCTGCCCGAGGAAGAAATAGAGGAATACAAAAAATATGTCCGTGACAAGCACCCGGATATGAAGATAGCCGAGCTTGTGATAGAAGCTGATGGCGAATATGTTGACCTGACCTGCTATACCGAAGCTGTTCCTTTTGAACGTATAAGACGTATAACGGGCTATCTTGTAGGCACACTTGACCGTTTCAACGACGCCAAACGTGCCGAGGTTGGTGACAGGGTCAAGCACGATATTGCTCCAGAACCTAATATAGAGCAAACCATGTAAGGCGGTGAGATAATGCCATATATACCATTTACAGAAGAACAAAAGGTACTTGCAAACAGCGTAGACTTGGAGCATTTTCTGCGCATGAGGGGCGAGCGCCTTGAACGTGCAGGCATATCTTCAAAGCTGATCTATACAGACGGTTCCGGTAAGCATGACAGTATTATGATACACGGAAACGAGTGGTACGATCACAAGAATCAGACCGGTGGCGGCGCTATAAAATTTATGCAGGATTTTTACGGTATGACATTCGCTGAGGCTGTGCAGGAGCTTCTCGGGGTGACTGTTACG
>JAFTCS010000134.1 GCA_017454565.1 Clostridia bacterium | reverse complement strand
TACAAGTATCTTTTTCATATTCAGACCTCACTTTACTTTGTTAATGTGTTCATTCAGTTCATAAACACGGAATCCTGCAGTTCGCTTTCGGTTATGTTCAGCGCTTCATCCGCGCTTGTCAGATATATCACCGCCGAATATACGGCTTTGCTTTTGCCGGGTGAAAGCTTCAGCAATATCTTTCCGCTGTGGTCAGACTCTTTCCACTGCTGTTCTGTACAGCGGCTTATAAGCAGCAGCTTGTCACCAAGTGTAGAGGTCTTTGTGTTCCACAGATAGAAGGTCATTTCTCTGGTCTCGGCATCGCTCCTTGCGGTAACGCTGCCCAGCCACCTCTCCGGCATAACAAAATAGTATCCGTCTTTGAGATTCATAACGGTATTCATCGCCACGTTGGTTTTTCTCTCTCTGGCGTCATAATTACACCATGACGTCAGGTTGCACACTGCGGCTCCGCTTTCATCAGCCGCCGCGTTCATCGGCACCGATACAGGAACCTCGATAACGTCGTCTCCGTTGATGTCACGGGAAAATACTGCCTCCGTCCTCAGTGTGGGATTTATATAAGTGCTCCCGTCATTTTTCCGGGAAATCGGGTCTATCAGCTCATCGTACAGATTATCATAATATATCATCTGTGTGCAGAAGGTATTGTCGCTTCTCTTGCAGTCCACTACTATGCCTTTTTTTGAGAGAACAGCATTGGCGTCAAATTTCTTCGGACCGGGTTTTACAGCCTTGCTGCTCTCCTCGCTGTTTTCGCTTTCTTCCGACTGCTCAGGCTCAGTGGTTTCGGAAGGCTGCTCCGCTTCTGAGCTTTCATCCGCAGAGCTTTTATCATCTGACGAGCTTTCGTCACCGCTCTTCTGGGATACGTCTGCACTTTCTTCGGCGGAGCCTTCCTCCTTTGAGGTATTTTCCTGCCGGGAGCTTTCCTCCTGACTATCCTCATCATCGTCGGATGTGTCTGATGGTGCTACTCTTGCGCTGCTTGCCGTCAGCTTTACCTCAGAGGGCTTTATCTCGGTGTTGGTTGCTACATCGCCCACAACTATATTTGAAAAGGCAATGACCTCCGAATCCAGCTCAAGTGAGTATTTCCCCACAGGTCTCTTGTCAAGGTCGGAATACTGAAGCAGAGTCGCAACAGAGGGCGTATCCTGTGTACTGAGAGAGAGCAGAACAATATCATCGGCCGCATCGTTTGTCATATCGGCAATGGCAAGCTCGTCATAAGTCTCGTCCACAGTCATTTCATAGACTTCCTCCGAATCCATGGAGTATGCAGTAAGCGACTTGTGCGCGGAATTATAGTTTGTCCAGCCGATTATTATTTCTTCGCGCTTATCGGAATTTATATCATAGAACAGTACCCTGTCAACGCCTGAACTGTTGTTGGTATAAGTACCCAGACACTTCCATTCTGCCTGGTCGTATGCAATGATGGACACATTCAGTTTTGTATCGTTTTCGGTAGAGTACAGTGCAAGAGCGTACTCATTGTCGGTATTTTCGTTCCTCAGAGTTATCGCGGAACGGTTCACGCCCTTCTGAGGATATTTAAGGTTGTATGTACCGCCTGCTTCGCGGGCGATTATCTCCTGAATGGCAGCCTTGTCGCCTGTAGGTCTCGGCGGACGAAGCAGGGAATTGCCGTCTGCTGCCAGCCCGGAGCATCCGCTCAGAGTAAGCAGACCTGCCGCAATCAGCATTGCAGATATTTTTTTAACATTCTTCAACAATTTGGTCATCCCCCACAGGAAAGTCATCTTTTACTGCGATCAGAAATTTTATCTTTATGCCTTCGTCCGAGAACATTTTCTCGTGCTCGGTAACGATATTGTTCTCGTAACCGGAATTGTGCAGATCGTATGTCGAATAGGCTATCCTGAATCCGCACTGTTTAAAATATTCCAGACTTTCCGCAAAAAGCTCATCATCATCCGTCTTGAAATGCACCTCACCGCCGTCTTTGAGAAACACTCTGTACTTCATAAGCTGGCGTGTATGAGTGAGCCTGCGCTTTTTATGCTTGGGGCGCGGCCACGGATTGCAGAAATTTATGTATATCCTGTCGGCCGTATCATCTTCTCCAAACATCATGTCTATTCTCTCGATATTGTGTGCGGTCAGCAGCACATTGTCAGGTTCCCTGCCGCCCTCGGCGTACACCCTTTCCACATTGCGCTTTGCAAGACCCAGCATTTCATACTTAATATCAACCGCAATATAGTTGTGCTCCGGGTCATTGAAAGCAGCCTTTGACACAAAGCCGCCCTTTCCGCAGCCCAGCTCTATATACAACGGCTGTTCTTTTTTGAAGCGTTCTTTCCATTTGTTCTTTAGCAGATCAGGCTCCTTTTCAAAGAAGCTGCTTGCCCACAATTCAGGTTTTGCCCACGGTTTATGCCTTATCCTCATTCTTCTTCATTCCTGTCGATCCGCCGGCAATATCAGCTTTTGCCATAAAACCGGCTTTATTTTTTCGTTATCTTTCATTGTATCAGATTTTCTTCCGCGCTATTTTCTTTTAAAGAATTATAATACATGATTATGAAATTTTCACCTCCGATTCAAAATAAATCCCCGCTGCTTTCCCATATAATAGAAAACAGCGGGTCAAAAAAGTTTTTAAATTACTTATCTGCTCTCAGACATCAGCGCTTAACGGCACACTTCACAAGGAAAAGCAGACTTACCAGCATAAAAGCAAAGAAGAATGCTGTAAGTCCCACAGTGACGGCAGCAATTACAGAACCGACAGCGAGATCGGTGGAAATCGCCAGAAATGCGGATGCAATGGTACCCAAAATACCAAAGAAAAGACCGCCAAGGTGGCAGCGGATACATTTTTTGCCTGCCGTATCCTCACAGGGGAAAACAGCGGCTGACAGCACCACTCCAAGAGTGACAAGTCCTGCGATAAGGCTTGCAAGGATAGCCGGGAACACCGCCGTAAGCAGCGAATTGATGAACAGCAGCACAACCACTGCCGCAAATACCAGACCGGAAATAATTCCTGTCAGTATCATCATGCCGCGGCTGCATTCCGAACACATGCTGCTCTGGCTGCAGGTTGTCTGAACATATTGCTGCTCATTATACTCATAGTCACACATCATATTTTTCATCTCCGATTTCCGCATGGTTTTATTTTTTCCGGGAAAGGCATATCTGACCTACCCTTTAATATAATATGAAAAGACCGTTTAAGTGTGTTTACTTTTTGAAAGCAAACGAGTATAATAGTATTGTCAGATAGCAAAACAAAACTATTAAAGAAAAGGGTATGAAAATATGTCAGCAAAAATCGGTAGAAACGATCCCTGCTGGTGCGGCAGCGGAAAAAAGTATAAGAAATGCCATGAGGAATTTGACAACAAGATAGCCTGGTACAAGTCAGAAGGACACGTTGTACCCGACCACAGCATGATAAAAACTCCGGAGCAGATAGAAAAGATCCGCGAAAGCTGCAGGATAAACGTAGCCGTACTCGACTATGTGGCAGAAAACATCCGCGCGGGAATGACCACGCAGGAGATAGACGACCTTGTATCGCAGAAAACAGCCGAGCTTGGCGGCATACCCGCGCCGCTCAACTACGAGGGTTATCCAAAGAGCGTGTGCACATCTATTAATGAGGTGGTGTGTCATGGTATCCCGTCAGATAAAGTGGTGCTCAAGGACGGCGACATTGTGAACGTAGACGTTTCGACCATATACAACGGCTATTTTTCGGACTCATCGCGCATGTTCTGCATAGGCAACGTAAACCCCGAAAACAAAAAGTTAGTTGACGTTGTAAAAGAGTGCGTGGAGCTTGGTCTTGAAAAGGTACAGCCCTGGTCATTCCTCGGTGATATGGGTCAGGCCGTAAACGACCACGCAAAAGCCAACGGTTACAGCGTTGTCCGTGAGATAGGCGGCCACGGAGTAGGTCTGGAATTCCACGAAGACCCGTGGGTAAGCTATGTTTCCAAAGCCGGCACCGAGATGCTTCTGGTTCCGGGTATGATCTTCACCATTGAACCGATGGTAAACATGGGCACCCACCGCGTATTTGTTGACAAAGAGGATGACTGGACGATCTACACAGCCGACAAAAAGCCCTCCGCTCAGTGGGAGATAATGGTTCTCGTCACAGAGGACGGGCATGAAGTCCTTGCATGGTAACAAAAGCAGCAGGTACAACCACTTGGTTTTGTACCTGCTGTTTTTATCAGCTGTAATCTACAACATCTACCCAGTGCTTGAGGAAGTCCTCTTCACCTGGGATACGCTTTACCATCTGAGAGGCTGCTACAATCGGGAGCCACTGCTGGACATACTGCTTTGCCGTGTCGGTCTTTTTGCAGAACATATCCAGATACTTGTCGGCAAGGGCTTTGTCCCTGAGAGCAAACAAAAGGTATGTTCTTGCAACATCGGCAGCGCCGTTGCCCTGAGTCACATGTGACCAGTCTATAATGTGCGGATTGCCCTCCGGGTCGATAATGATATTACTTGGGTTGAAATCGCCGTGGCAAACCTTGTTGTGCTTGGGCATGCTTTCAAGTCTGGTGTGCAGCTCATAGCGTGTGGTGGCGTCAACCTGATTGCTCAGACTGGAAATCTTCCTGTTCATCTTGTCCTTGAGCTTGTTGAGCAGAGGTGATCTCTTGCTCTGTACAAGCACCTGAAGGTCGATGAACTGTTCCATATATTTGTCGATATTGTCAGGATCCTCCTGCATTATCTGAGCAAGTGTCTTTCCCTCAACATATTCCATTGTGATCG
>JAFTCS010000133.1 GCA_017454565.1 Clostridia bacterium | reverse complement strand
TCGATACACTCTTCAAGCAGTGACGATGTGGCTCCGGGGTCGATCAACAGGGAAACTCCGCTTTCTTCGTCGGTCACAAAATAGCAATTTGCCATCAGTTCTCCCAATGGAAAACATTTTACTTTCAGCAATTCTATACTCCCTTTCCTATCTGCAAGTGTGAAGCTAAGTGCTTTACATACATCACGCAAGGTCTTTGGTGTCGATAATAAGGGTCACCGGTCCGTCATTCAGCAGTCTCACCTGCATGTCTGCGCCGAAGATACCCTTTTCGACCTGAGACACTCCGTTTTTCTTCATGCACTCGCAGAAGTATTCATACAGCGGTTCGGCAGTTTCCGGTCTTGCGGCTGCTTCAAAGCTGGGGCGTCTGCCCTTCCGGCAGTTGCCGCACAGGGTAAAATTAGACACAACAAGCACACCTCCGCCGATATCCGAAAGCGAAAGGTTCATTTTGTCATCATTGTCCTTAAAAACTCTCAGGCCGGATATCTTCGCACTCAGCTTTTCCGCCTGCTTCTCGGTGTCGCCCTGCTCAACGCCTAAAAGTATCAGGAACCCCCGGTCGATCTGACCGGTAATGCTTCCGTCCACCGTGACCGAGCACCCGGACACTAACTGGATAACTGCTTTCATTGCTGTTTCACTCCGTTTTTATCAGAAAAGTGCTGTAATGTATTTTAGCTTTACAGCACTTTATATGGTTGTTTTTACGCTCTGCCTATGGACACTATTCCGTTTATGCCGCTGAGCCGTGAAATGACGGATCTGAGGTGATTGATACCGTTTACGGTTATGGTGATCTCGACCACAGCCATCCCGTTCTTTGCCTCGCGGGAATTGAGGGCATGAATGAACAGGTGCATAGCGGAAAGCTGGTTGGTGATATCCGCCAGAAGGCCGGTGCGGTCTGTGGCGGTTATCTGAAGGGTAGACTGGAAGGTTTCATTTGAGATATGCTCGGCCCATTCAGCCTTTACCCAGCGTTCGGGTTCCTCGCAGTCCATGATATTCTTCGGGACATTGCTGCAGGTGCGTTTATGAATGGACACGCCATAGCCCCTGGTTATGAAACCGATTATCTCATCGCCGGGCAGCGGATTGCAGCAGCGTGAATATTTTACAAGGCAGTCGTCTATTCCCTCAATGTGTACACCGCCGCTGATCTTCTTTCTGGCAGGCTCTGTGATGACCACAGGTGCAGGCTCGGGCTCGGAATAGCGCTTGATGTACTCTTCCTTGAGCTTCGGCAGGATGCGCCAGAGCTGTATGCCGCCGTAGCCGATGGATGCGTAGAAATCCTCAAGAGAATTGCAGTTCTGGCGGCGAATGATGTCTGCCAGAAATTCCTCCAGCTCTTTCTCAGGAACGTGAATGTTCAGGCGTCTGAACTCCGTTTCAAGCTGAGTACGTCCCTCTACAATGTTTTCGTCTCGCTTCTCGCGCTTGAACCACAGTCTTATCTTGCTTCTGGCTTCGCTGGTCTTTACAATATTCAGCCAGTCGCGCTTCGGACCGCCTTCCTCCTTCGAGGTTATGATCTCAACGATCTCACCGGTCTTTACGCGGTAATCTATGGGCACTATCCTCTTGTCCACTTTGGCGCCGATCATGCGGTTGCCGACTCCGGAATGGATCGCATAGGCAACATCTATCACGGTAGCTCCGGCAGGCAGACTGATAACGTCTCCCTTTGGAGTGAAAATGAATACCTCTTCGGGAACAAGATCCATCTTGATAGTGCGCACGATATCTGTGGAATCGTTGTCACTCTGGTTTTCAAGCATCTTGCGTATCCATGCAAGGCGCTCATCCAGTGAATCCTTTTTGGTTATGCCCTCTTTGTACTTCCAGTGGGCGGCAATGCCGTATTCGGCGGTATAGTGCATCTCCCATGTCCTTATCTGTATCTCAAAGGGAACACCCTCTTTGCCAATTACGGTGGTGTGAAGGCTCTGATACATGTTGGGCTTCGGAGTAGATATATAGTCCTTGAAGCGGTTGGGCAGAGGCTTGTACATATCGTGCACAATGCCAAGCACATTATAACAGTCGGCAACGGAATCCACTATTACCCTTACCGCGAAAATATCAAATATCTGGTCAAGCGTCTTGCCCTTAACAAAGGTTTTCTTGTATATTCCGTGAATACTCTTTACACGTCCTGAAATGTATACGTTGTTAATCTCGCCCTTTAAGCGCTCGTAGAGGTTCTGCTTTATCTCGGCAACAAAGTTTATGCGGTCTTTGCTCTTGTTTTCAAGCTGACGCTCTATTTCGGCATAGCCTACGGGGTCAAGGTAGCGTATGGAAAGATCCTCAAGCTCCTCCTTTATGGCTCGTATACCAAGCCGGTGAGCGATGGGCGCGTAGACGTCCATGACCTCAAGAGCCTTGTCGCGGCGGTGCTGCTCCTTCATACATTCAAGTGTACGCATGTTGTGCAGTCTGTCGGCAAGCTTGATTATAATAACCCTTATGTCGTTGGACATGGCTATAAGCATCTTGCGGATGTTCTCGGCCTGCTGCTCCTCCCGTGAGGAATAGGGTATCTTGCCCAGCGTTGTAACACCGTCGATCAAGCCGGCTATCTCGTGACCGAAAAGTGATACTATCTCATCGAGCGTAACCGGAGTATCCTCTACAACGTCGTGCAGCAGTGCTGCCGCTATGGATTCCGTATCCATGCCAAGCTCTGCAAGGATACATGCCACAGAGGTCGGATGAAGGATATAGGGAATGCCCGAAGCGCGGCGCTGATCGCCGTGTTTTTCCTCAGCAAACCGGTAAGCCTTCTCAACAAGCTCAAAATCATATCCGTGGTCGCTTTTCTTCATAAGCTCTACAAGCTCGTGGTAATCCTGGTAGTATTTGTGTTGAATTTCAGACATTACTTGTATCCTCCTTTAACCTTTTATAGATCTCTGACGAATTCAGATCAACCTTTGGTGAATCAAGCAGCTCAACTGTCATGTCATCGCCTGCGCGGGAGTATCTGACAAGCTGCAGCTCTTTCATTATATCAAATATGATAAGCAGCTTGAAAGCGCCTATTGAAGCGCTGCCAAGTGCAGAAAGGATTGAATCGACAGTGTATATTCTGCGCTGTGTCTTTTTAATATATCGGTAAACTGCGGCAAACTCGTCTCTGGTGGGATATTTGTCTTTCAGCTCAGGACAAAGAACACCTATTTTGTACCGGTCGTAAAGCTGCTCCTCAAGCATGGCTGCGGCAGTGTCGAAGTTTGACGGCTTTATGTCGCGTATGCTGAAAGACAGATACTCCTTCTGCTGGTATATGTTGATATCAAGAGCCACCGCAAAATCAAGCACAGTGCCCTCGGTATAGGGAAATTCCTCCGGCATGGTAGAGAACTTCATAAAACTCAGCCTTGCGTTGCCCCTTGACACACAAAGCTTGATGTGCTTGCCGCCTGACATGGGGATGATCTTTTCAAGCAGCATGTTGTTAATTCCGAAAACAGGCTTGGGATTGCCATATCCGAACGGCTCGAAGCGTGAAAGCTGGTGCACCATTTCGGTAACGATTGTGTCGGGGTTAAGCTTGCAGTCTATTTTCATGGGCATCAGAGGCATGATGTCAAGCTTGTCGGCATAGTCGTTTATAGCCTTGCGGAAAGGAGCAATGTTCTCCTTTTTTATACTCAGACCCGCCGCCATTGGATGACCTCCGAATTTTTCAAGATATTCAGAACAGGCAAAGATGGCATCCACCAGAGAAAAGCCCTGTACACTTCTGCCTGAAGCCTTGCACAGCTCGTCATCCTCAGAGATAATAATGCAAGGCTTGCCGTATTTTTCGGTTATTTTTGAAGCCACTATGCCGATAACACCGGCGTTCCAGCCTGTTCCGGAAACCACCAGCACTCTGTCGAATGTCAGACTCTCTTCCCTGTTCAGCTTTTCGCATATCGAATCATATATATCGTTTTCTATGGACTGGCGTCTGGAATTAAGCTCGCTTAGCTTTTCGGCAAGCTCTCTTGAGCGTTCTTCGTCCTCTGTGAGCAGCAGCTCAAGCGCATCATAGGGCGAACCAAGACGGCCTGCGGCATTTATCCTGGGTGCAAGCCGGAAGGCTATATTCCCTGCGCTGATCTTATCTATCCGGGCGGTGTCGATCAGGTCGGCTATCCCCTGACGTTCGGTATTTACTATCTGATTAAGCCCTGCACTGACTATGGTACGGTTGACCGAACACAGCGGCACAAGGTCTGCTATGGTTCCGAAAGCGGCAAGCTCGGAATAATTCTCCACCACCTGCAGGCTGCTGCCCTCAAGAGCAATGGCAAGCATCAGCGCAAGCCCGGCGCCGCAGTAATCCTTGAACGGCGAATTATCGTCAAGACGGTGAGGGTCTACAACCGCGCATGCCTTCGGGAGAATATCCTGAGGGGTATGGTGGTCGGTTACGACAACATCTATATTAAGCTTGCCGGCATAGTATATCTCGTCTATGGCGGAGATACCGTTGTCTACCGTAACTATCAGGTTCACGCCCTCCTGAGAGAGCTTGTCAACGGCATTGATGTTCATTCCATAGCCTTCTGAAATGCGGTCGGGAATATAATACATCACGTTCGCAAACATAGAGCTCAGGTACGAATAAAGCAGAGCCGTAGAGGTAACGCCGTCACAGTCATAGTCGCCGTAAACACAGATCTTCTCGCCGTTTTTCACGGCTTCTTTTATGCGCCGGACGGCCTTGTCCATATCCTTTATCTCAAACGGGTCAGGAAGTGTGCAGCCCGTGTCAAAAAATTCCTCGATATCCTTCTGCTCGGTAAGCCCCCTTATGGTAAGCAGGACAGCCGTAAATGACGGCAGACCGTATTTTTCCGCAAGCATTTTCATCTTTGTCTTGTCAAGCTCCGAATATACCCATTTCTTCATTCCTTCACCGCCTTTTTCTATTCATAATATAATAACATTTTTTTGCGATAAGTTCAATATTTATTGACGGGAGCAAATAAGCTTTTTAAAAAAAATTTATACAATATAAATTGTTGAAACATGTAGATTATATATATTTGCCAATAACTGCTATTTTTTGTCCGTGTCAGAAAGAATAAACATTTTTGATTCTTGGCAATAAATGCTATAAATCATCATTTTATACAGCTTTTATTCTTACTTATGCGCATTGATTAGTCAGTGTTTAATGTGATATACTGCAATTAGCACCTACTTTTTATTCTACTGTTAAAAGGAGAGATAACAATAATGAAGATCAATGCCAAAGCCATTACGGCTGCTTTGCTTTGTGCTGCTATGCTTGTATGCAGTGCATGCTCCGGCGGGAAATCCGGCGGCGAAAGCAAAGTAAGCTCTGAAAGCAAAACAAGCACAGTATCCTCAGCCGAAAGCAGCACCGCGGACAGCAATGATAAACCATCAAGCGAGAGCAGCGCTGAGGACAGCAAGGACGAATCTTCAAGCGAGAGCAGTGCTGAGGACAGCAAGGACGAATCTTCAAGCGAGAGCAGTGCTGAGGACAGCAAGGACGAAAGCAGC
>JAFTCS010000132.1 GCA_017454565.1 Clostridia bacterium | reverse complement strand
CATCCCCTTGCCGGGCTTAAATGATAAAGTGTTTCGCCGTCTGCGGACGGCGAGTCAGGAGGGACTTTTGCGGAAAAGTCCCTCCCGACACCCACCGAAAACGCTGTTTATCATTTTCAGAGTTTCACGGATTCAGGTTTATGCTTAAAGCTTTTTGACTTTTTTGTGCGGCTGTCCCGGTTAATTTTAAATAAAGTATTTCTTTATCCGACATAATGTGATATAATAAACAGGGCATCGCAATATGCCTTATTTCACGAAAAAAGAGGTACTGCCTTATGAAAAAAGAATATGACGTTCTTATTGTCGGTTCGGGTGCCGCAGGTCTTTACGCAGCACTCCAGTTCCCGGAAAATGTCAGCGTACTTGTAATCTCAAAAAGAGAGCTGACCCTTTCAAACTCTTCTCTGGCTCAGGGCGGTGTGGCTGCTGTTCTCGACAAAAGCAACGATAACTTTAAGCTGCACATTGCGGATACACTCATTGCAGGCAAATACAAGAATAACCTTGAAGCTATTGAGGTGCTGGTGTCGGAGGGTCCCTCAGACGTGCTCAGACTCAAGGAGATGGGAGTCGCTTTTGATCTTGACGAACGCGGCAGACTGCAGATGACGCTTGAAGCCGGTCATTCAAGACACCGCATCGTGCACCATAAGGATTCTACCGGACGCGCCATTGTTGACGTTCTTATCGACAAGGTGCGCACCCATAAGAATATAGACCTCTATGACAATACCATGCTCTACAAGCTTGACAAGAATGAAAAGGGCTTTTATGCTGGTCTGCTGCTTTCCGACGGTACTTCCCGGGTCATAGCGGCACACTACTGCATACTTGCTTCCGGCGGTATCGGCAGGGTGTATCAGTACACCACTAATTCGGCTATTGCTACCGGCGACGGCATTACCCTCGCTTTCATGCTTGGAGCGCGAATAAAGCACCTTAGCAGGATACAGTTCCACCCAACTGCATTCGCCGCCGAAAACGACCGTGAAAGGTTCCTTATCAGCGAGGCTGTGCGCGGTGAGGGCGCTGTTCTGCTGAACTGTGACGGCGAGCGCTTTGCTTTCAAGTATGACGAGAGGGGAGAGCTTGCTCCCCGTGACGTTGTTTCTAATGCGATAATGCTGGAGTCTATTGCAAAGGGCAACGAAAAATTCTATCTTGACATAACCCACAAGGACCCGGAATTTGTAAAGAAGCGTTTCCCGATGATCTACGAGAAATGCCTTGAAGAAAATATAGACATTACCAAACAGTGGATACCCGTGTTTCCGTGTCAGCATTATCTTATGGGCGGCATAGATGTGGATCTTTTTGCCCGCACCACCGTTGACAGACTTTATGCGGCAGGCGAGTGCTCACACACCGGCGTTCACGGCGCAAACCGTCTTGCCAGCAATTCTCTGCTTGAAGCTCTTGTATTTTCACGCAGAGCCGCAAACGATATTACCGAAAAGCTGCAGAAGGAGGACAACTCACCCTTCGGTGAGTTCACCGAGCACGAGGATCTCAGCGGCAGAACAATGCCCCACGGTTTCCGCACCGAAATTCGCAAGCTGATGCAGGAGACCTACTTTGTTATCCCCAAGCCGGAGCTTATTCCCGAAAGCCTGCAGCGCGCAAAGGATATACTTACCGACCTGACAGGCGGAGAGTATGAGATCGACCACAACTTTGTTGAAGCGCGCAGTCTTGCCACTGTTGCATGTATCGTTCTTGAGGAAGTTCTCAGAAAGAATGAGGAGCAGAAATGAGGGAGTGGAGAGTGGAGAGTGGAGTGTGGAGTTGTTCTGTGGGAACCTATGCACATAAACTGCACTGATCGGGATGACAGGCGGGACTCAAAGCCCCCGTGGGAGGTTCGGAGGGCAAAGCCCTCTGATCTCTCAGGCTATTTTATCGGCCGGGTTACATGATAATATTACGAACTATCTCTTTAAGGAGGAGCTTTAAGAAAATGATCCTGAATAAATTTTATCTTGACGAGCTGATAAAAACGGCTCTGCTTGAGGATATAAACTATTGTGACGTGACTACGGACTATCTTATTCCGGAGAACCAGCAAAGTGACGGCAACTTTACATCAAAGGCAGACGGTATTGTATGCGGAGTGGAAGCTGCCCTGAGAGTGTTTGAGCTGCTGGACAGCACAGTGAAATACGAGGTGCTCAAAAAGGACGGAGAGCCTGTTAAAAAGGGCGATATCATCCTTACGATCAGCGGCAGGACAAGGGCGATGCTCAAGGGCGAGCGCACAGCTCTCAACCTCATTCAGCACATGAGCGGCATTGCTACGGCTGCCAATCGCTATGTCAGAATAGTTGAGGGTACAAACGCCACTATCGCTGACACAAGAAAGACTCTGCCCGGACTTCGCGCTCTGCAAAAGTATGCGGTCACGGCAGGCGGCGCAAAGAATCACCGCTTTAATCTGTCTGACGCGGCTATGCTCAAGGATAATCACATTGACGCTGCCGGCGGCATTACAAAGGCTATTACCGAGCTGCGGAAAAAGATAGGTCACATGACCAAAATAGAAGTCGAAACACGCAATCTTGACGAGCTTCGTGAGGCTCTTGAAGCCAAGGCGGATATTATCATGCTTGACAATATGAGCCCGGAGCTGATGAAGCAGGCGGTGGAGATAACTGCGGGCAGGGCTGTGCTTGAAGCATCCGGCGGCATTACGGACGAGACTCTGCGGGCGGTCGCAGAAAGCGGAGTGGATATTATTTCTGTCGGCGCCCTTACCCATTCTGTCAAGGCGTTCGATATCTCTATGTACATCAAATGAACGGCACAGGCTATATAAAGGAAAACATAACAATAGTACATTTCAACATAATGCTTTGAACGGTTATAAAAATAATAAATAAAATGTCAAAAGCTGTTTTTATCAAACGGACAAAGATACGTTTGGTGGCAATAATTTGCAATTATGGATATGATCGTGCAATTTATGCTCTAAAAAATGCCCTTGACATCAGGGTTTAAAGAGATTATAATATTATCCGAATATCAATAGTATTGCAAAGTACCCGCATCTTCCCCATGCGGAACAGCGGCATCATATACGGCGCCGCTGTGGGGAAAACGGGCTTATATATATGATTTGATAGAAGGGGTTAGATACTATGATGCTTTTTAATTCTCGTGAAACAGAATATCGTTCCCCGACAGGCGCAATCCCACTTGGCACGAACATTCATTTCAGGATCATCCTGCCGAGAGATCTGGGCTGTTCGGGCGCTGTTCTGGCGGTGAAGGACGACCTCTATGGCGATACTCTGGTAAACGGAATGTACTGGGCCGGTATGGTCGGTGACGACCACGAGGTCTGGGAATGTGACCTGAAGCTGGAAAGGGTAGGACTTTACTGGTACCACTTCGGAATGGACACCAGATACGGCCGCAGGTTTATTATGAAAGGCTTTGGCGGCGAGGGATATCTTTCACTGTGCGAGAACGAGCCGAGGTTCCAGCTTACATGCTATGAAAAGGATTTCAAGACTCCCGACTGGCTGCCCGGAGGTATAATGTACCAGATCTTCCCGGACAGGTTCTGCTTCTCCGGTGAGAAAAAAGAGGGGATATATCCCGACAAGAAGATACAGACCGAGTGGGACAGGATCCCCGACTGGCGCCCAAATGAGTTCGGCATGATAACCAACTCCGACTTCTTCCAGGGCGACCTTAAAGGTATCACAAGCAAGCTGCCTTATCTTGCAGAGTTGGGTGTTACCTGTGTTTACCTCAACCCTATCTTTGAGGCTTATTCAAATCACCGCTATGACACCGGCGACTACGAGAAGATAGACCCGGTCCTGGGTACGGTGGATGATTTTCGTGAGATGTGCGCCGAAGCCAAAAAGCTTGGCATACGCATTATAAACGACGGCGTTTTCAGCCACACCGGCAGCGACAGCAAGTATTTCAACCGTGAACACAGATATGAGGGCAAGGGCGCCTATAATTCAAAGGAATCGCCCTATTACACCTGGTACAAGTTCATAGAGTGGCCGAATATCTACAATTCCTGGTGGGGCTTTGATACACTGCCTGAGGTAGAGGAGCTTTCAAATTCCTTTAACGAATATATAAACGGTGAAAACGGTATTATCCGCACATGGATACGCAACGGAAACAGCGGCTGGCGTCTGGACGTTGCCGATGAGCTTCCCGATGAATTCATTGAGTATATCCGTGAGGCCGTGAAAAACGAGGATCCGGAAGCACTGCTGCTCGGCGAGGTCTGGGAGGACGCCTCAAACAAGGAAAGCTACGGTTCGCGCAGGCGCTTCCTCTATGGCAAAGAGCTGGACAGCGTTATGAACTATCCTTTCAGAGACGCTATTTTAGGCTTTCTTGACTGCGGCGACGGCCGTGATATGCTGGAGATCGTTCTCAACGTGGTGGAGAATTATCCGCGCCCGGTGCTTCGTTCGCTTATGAATCTGCTGGGGACCCACGACACGGAGCGAGTTATCACCCTGCTTGCGGGCGAAAGACAGCACGGAAGAGGAAGAGAGTGGCAGGCTTCGACAAAGATGTCTCCCGAACAGAGAAAATACGGTCTTATGAAGATGAGGGTGGCCAGCGGCATGCTTTATACACTGCCGGGCGTTCCCTGCATATATTACGGCGACGAAGCAGGAGTTGAGGGCTATAAGGATCCCTTCAACCGCGCTACTTTCCCATGGGGCAAAGAGGACAAGGAGCTGCTGCAGTGGTACAAGGATCTTGGCAGGATGCGTCATGCCTGCGAGTGTCTGGTGGACGGTGATCTTATCAATTTCGGTTCCACCGGCAGGACGATGGGGTACATCAGACGCAGCAAGCAGGAGCAGCTTATGTGCGTGTTCAACGCGGCAGATTACGAGATAAAGTTCATTGTGCCGGAGGAGTTCACAGACGGCAAGACGTTTATGGGCACCGAGCTTTCGGGACGTGAAATGACAGTTGGACCTTTTTCCTGCGGCTTTGTGCTGACGGACAAGGTGCCTAAGGAAGCCATGAAGGTCACTGACGAGGTAATTGAGGAAGAAGAACCGGAGGAAGAGGAGACAAACGCGCCTGTTGGTGCCGAGGTCGATTTCGAGCCGGAATTAGAGGATATAATAGCCACTGACTGATATTTTCAGCAAAAACCGAAACTTTATCATCGCGCACAGAAGTAAGTACCAGCCGCGATCGGTGTAGTTTTGGTCAGAGTAAACTATCAACGTGAACAGGGGTCCAGCGTCACGCTGGTTGGTCAGAGTAAACTATCAACGCGAACAGGGGTCCAGCGTCACGCTGGGCGGCGCACAAAAGCTTTTTCAACACTATAGTAGACGACAAAAATATTCTTACTTAGAGTGATATCCGAAGGGGTGTGGGGGCGACCGGAACCCCCCCACAATCAGCTGATGATTTATCAAAGTATAAATTATAATGTCGTTTACTATAAATAATAGTAAACAAAAAAATCCCGGCGGAACTGTGAACTCCGTCGGGAGCTTTTGTTGTGGTCAGAAAAAATCAAGCCTGCGCACCTTT
>JAFTCS010000131.1 GCA_017454565.1 Clostridia bacterium | reverse complement strand
GTCTGCGGACGGCGAGTCAGGAGGGACTTTTGCGGAAAAGTCCCTCCCGACACCCACCGAAAACGCTGTTTATCATTTTCAGAGTTTCACGGATTCAGGTCGGGATCTTTTCAGGAACGTATTTTGCTTATGATCTCCCTCTTGTACTGAAGAAATTCTTCGGTGAGGTTGAAATCAGGACTGCGCGGTTTTGATTCCCGGATAACTATTTCATCGGTGATGGTGCCGGGATTGCCCCGCAGCAGATAAATTCTGTCGGAAAGCAGGATGGCTTCGTCAATGTCATGGGTGATGAATATAGTCGAGAGCCTGATCTTGTTCATAACATCAAGATACCAGCGGTGCATCTCACTCTTGGTAAGAGTATAAAGGGCACTGAAAGGCTCGTCCAGCAGGGCAACGTCTGCGGAAAACAGGTATGTCCTCAGCAGCGCGGCTCTCTGACGCATACCCCCGGAAAGCTCGGCGGGATATTTCTTCTGTGTGCCGTCAATGCCGAACTGAGAAAAATATCCGCTCGCTTTCAGCCGGGCTTCCTTTTTCTTCATGCCCTTGATTATCAGCGGAAGAGCCGCGTTATCCAGCACTGTGCGGTAAGGCAGCAGCATGTCCTTTTGAAGCATGTAGCTTATCTGCCCGGATTTACCGGTTATGTCGCTTCCGTGCAGCAGCACATTACCCTGTTGAGGGCGGTTGAGTCCGGCAATGATATTGAACAGCGTGGTCTTGCCGCCGCCGCTTACACCCAGCAGACAGACAAGCTCTCCGTCATTCAGTGTCAGGTTTATATCTTTCAGGACTGTCGTGACGGAATCATAGGAAAACGTCACGTTCCTGACCTCCAGCGCCGCCATCACTCAGGAAGATATTCGTTGGAGAAGCCTGTATTATCGGGGATATCCGCTGTGAAGAGCTTGTTATCGGACACCCAGCGATAGAAAGCGTTCCAGCGTTCCGGAGCAATATAGCCCCACTGTGCGACCTCTGCCTTATACTCCTTGGAAAGGTACTTCTGACTTGCCTTTACAAGCTTCTCGTCAAGCTCGGGTGCGTTTTTAAGAAGTATTTCGGCTGCTTCGTCAGGATTATCCACCGCAAACTCATATCCCTTTTTCAGAGCGGATAAAAATGCCTTTGCGGCTTCGGGGTTAGCCTTCATCCAGTCTGTGTTGCCTATAACGACAGGAGTGTAATAATCAAATACGCTGTCTATGTCCTTGAATGCAAAGTAATCAGTCTCAAGACCTGCAACCTCGGTGGCTACACCTGCCCAGCCGTAGAATATCCAGATAGCGTCAACCGCGCCTGACTGGAGCGCGGATACCTCATCTGTTACGGTAGAGGGAATAAGCTGTACCTTGCTGAAATCGCCGCCGTCAGCCTCGATCACCTGCTTGAGGGTCGCTTTCTCGATCGGAAGATCCCATGTAGCGTACTTTTTGCCCTCCATACCCTTAGGCTTGTCCATGCCCTTTCCTTTCAGCGATATAATGCCGGAAGTATTATGCTGAACGAGGGCTGCAACTGCTTCAATAGGCATCTTATTGTCACCGACAACGGCAGGCAGCATGGAATCCTGGAAAGAAACTCCGAACTGTGCCTTATTCGCGCCCACCAGCATCTCGGCTCCGTCCTCCGGCGGCTGTACGATCTCGACCTCAAGACCCGCTTCACTGAAATAGCCCTTATCCTGAGCCACATAAAGACCGGTATGATTGGTGTTCGGCGTCCAGTCGAGCACAAAGGTGATCTTTGTCTTTTCGGCCGGTTTTCCGGAAGTATCGTTATTGCTGCTGTTGCTGTTTTCTGTTTTGTTGGCAGCGCATCCGGCAGCAATACCCAGAGCCAGTGCGGCTGTCAAAAGGACGGCTATAATTTTCTTGAACTTTTTCATGTCTTTTTACTCCTGTTTCGATTGATTTTATCCCACGGCATGCAGACGCGCTGCAGTACGGTAGTCAGCCATATCAGCACCAGACTGATGACCGATATAAGAATTATCACGGCAAACATCTTGTCCGAGGAAAATGATTTGCGTACACGGGTCATATAGCACCCCAGTCCTTCCGTTCCGCCTATCCATTCGGACACTACGGCGCTGACCACCGCGTATGAAACGGATATTTTCAGACTGGAAAAGAAATGTCCCAGTGAATTCGGCAGCTTCACATAACGGAAGATCTGTATTTTTTTTGCGCCCATTGACCTCATCAGTCGGATGGTATCCGGGTCAACGGACGAAAAGCCCTCCAGCAGGCTTATGGCTATAGGAAAAAAAACCACAAGCACAATGAGGATGATCTTCGGAAGCATCTCATACCCGAGCCAGATGACCAGAAGCGGTGCGATGGCAATGGTCGGAATGGTCTGACTGATAACGATAAGCGGATATATCATTTTTCGGACGAGGCTGAAGCTGTCCATTATAAGGGCGGTCAGAAAGCCTATGAGTATGCCGAAGAACAGTCCGATAAACGTTTCTGTCAGAGTGGTCTTTGAATGCTGCAGCATAAGCTGCCAGTCCTTCCCGAAAGCGTCAGCTACATCTGCGGGAGAAGGAAGCATATATTTGGGCACACCTCCGAAGGAGCAGACCATTTGCCAGATAACCGCAAGCAGCACCAGGGCGGCTGTGGGCGGCAGAGCTTTACTGATGGTGCTTCGTAACCTTGCGCTCAATTGTAAGCACATCTCCCTCCGGACGGTAATCGACCTTTATATAGGCCAGTACAGAGGGTGCGCCTGCGCGGATGGCGATATGCTGACACTCCTTTACAATGTCCATAAGCCGGTCATAATCGCCCTCGATAGCGGTTTCAAAGGGTCCGACATAGCACTTCAGTCCGGTGCTTTTGATGTAGGCGATGACCTCATCCACAATACGGATAAGCTCCTCGTCATTTTCTGCTGTGGGCAGAGTCTGGATAGCTACACTTGCGTTCATGTTGATTCCTCCTGTAAAATAAAAATAAAAAAAGCACTGCGACCTGACGCAGTGCCTTGAATATCATGACCATCAAGTTCCCTGTATCGGCATTATCCGCGTCAGGTAAAAGGGTCGAAACTCACAGTTTCCTCTCAGCCTGTCAACAAGCTCCCCTACTTCTTTACTTTTTCTGTCAGAAATTATACTCCAATTTATCGTTTTTGTCAATAATTTATAGCAAATCAGGGTTTTGAACAAATTAAAAGTTTCGCTCTCTGCGGAGTGCGGGCTGGGACTCTGGTCTCGCCTGTCGGCTCGGTCGGTGCTTCTGCTGCGCAGAGGTCTCCACTGGAGACCCGCACCCCTGCACCCTGCCGCCTTTGAAAAGGCGGGCGAAACTTTTGTGTTGTC
>JAFTCS010000130.1 GCA_017454565.1 Clostridia bacterium | reverse complement strand
TGGCACCGCTGGCACATCACACTTGGCGCATGGCTGAGAGAGTATCTTTTCTATCCCATAGCTATGTCAAAGCTTTTCCAGAACTTCTCGAAGAAGCTCAAAAAGCGCTTCGGCATGAAGGCTGCAAAGGTAGTGCCTGTAAGTATTGCATCGCTGATAACCTTCCTTGTGGTGGGTGTCTGGCACGGTGCAAACTGGAAATACGTTGCCTTCGGCTTCTGGAACGGCGGCATCATCATGATATCGACGCTGCTTGCCGACAATTTCAAATCCTGGAAGGCGAAGCTCCATATAAAAGATACAAACAAGGGCTTCATCCTCTTCCAGATGATAAGGACGTTTTTCATAGTCCTTGTGGGCTATTATTTCGATATAGCAACTGATTTTACATCGGCTGTGAAGATGATGTGGCGCTCTGTTACGGACGTAAAGATAAGCGAGTTCCTGTCGGCTGCTACCTACAAGATGCTCACCGTAAGCAAGAGAGAATTTCTTTTAGTAGCTTTGGCGGGCATTGCTTTGTTCGTGGTATCCGTTTTACAGGAGCGCTCGAAGTTCACTCTCCGTGAGCGCATCTGCAAAAAGGGCTACATCGTCGAGTGCCTGGTGTTTATGGTGCTGTTCTGGTCGGTGGTCGTGTTCGGCGTTTACGGCCCCGGCACCAGCCCTGCTGATTTCTATTATATGCAGTTTTAAAGGAGACAAGACTGATAATGGTTTGGAAAAAAAGGCTGCCGAAGCTTCTGGCTTTCGGGATAGTTATGCTGCTAACGCTGCAGCTCGTCACCTTTTTGCTTGTCAAAAACGACACTGCCACAGAGTGCCATGTCCGTGGCTTTTACAGAGAACCCGACAACACTCTCGATGTTGCCGTTATAGGCTGCAGCGAGATGTATGCGGATTATTCGCCGCCTCTTGCCTATAAATACTGCGGCTTTACCAGCTACAACCTTTGCACCAGCGGTATGCCGCCCTGTTTCTACAAATCCGCTCTGAAAGAGTTCTGCAAGACCCAGGATCCCCAGGTGGTGGTCTTTGAGGTCAACGGCTTTTTCTACAATGAGGTGTTCGGACTTACAGAGGTAAACAGGCGCAACTGGCTTGATAATGTCCACCTGTCAAAAGACTGGTTCGATGACGTGCTCGACACCGCAGAACCCGACGAGCTTTTGGACTATCTTCTGCCGATAAACAAGTATCATGACAACTGGCAGAGACCCTACGGCCAGTATAAGAGGCTCAAGAGCATATCAAAGCTTTATACTGAAAACGGCGTATCGCTGATGAAGAGCTTCGGAACGAGAACGACTAATAATTCCCGTATCCACACAACAAAGAAGAGAGCTCTCAGGCTTACCGATTTCGGAAGAGAGAACCTGCTGGACCTTATGGATTACTGCAAGGAGCAGGGAA
Source organism: Clostridia bacterium (assembly GCA_017454565.1). Taxonomy (GTDB): domain Bacteria; phylum Bacillota; class Clostridia; order Oscillospirales; family Acutalibacteraceae; genus UBA1213. The sequence continues at coordinate 1,349 of JAFTCS010000130.1, read as the reverse complement.
TGGAAAATGTCCTGTTCATCCGTTCTCCCCACAGGCAGAAGCTTGCTTCCGCCACCAGCGCCGAGCTCGAAAAGGTGATCTCCGAAGCCGGATACACTTTTATCGACTGCGACAAGATATCAAAGGATATTGGCATAGACGATGCTGCCGATTACTACAATGAGGACCATATGAATGTTTTCGGCAACGAGAAGTTCACAAAGTATCTCGGCGAATATATCGTTGAGAACTATGACCTCAAGACTGACCACGACGAGGAGACCAAGAAGCTCTGGAAGGAGTGCGAGGACTACACGGTAAATGCGTTCAAGGTGCTCAAAGAGCGCACGCTTACTAACGAAGACCTGCCTTATTACGAGACTACCGATCTGGGCGAGGAAACTCACCAGCAGCTTCTGAAGGCCGAAGCTAACACAAGAAAGAAGCTTGCAGAAAGGCAAAAGCAAAATGGCAAAGCCGCCCCAAAGGCTCCTGACGGAGGCAAGCCTGCGAAATAATAAAACACAGCTGTCACTCAATTATCGAGCGGCAGCTGTTTTATTGAAGGGACAAAAAAGCGGTATGTTTAAAACATACCGCTTTGAGTTTATTATCATTATGCAGAAGGCGGAGCAGTGAAGAAGTCTCTCCAGGCATAGCCCTTCTGGCCTTCATATTCAACATAGTACCAGCCGTTCTCGTCTTTGAAGAACTTGCAGACAGCACCCTGCGGGATAGTTGTCAGGTTAGCCGAGCTGGAATTAGGCTCGGGGTGCAGATAAACAGGTCCGGTACAGGTTATCTCACCTACAGCATCGCCGTCGTCGGAATTAGTGTTGGGGTCCTCCTCCTCGGCCGTTGTCTTTTTCTTCTTGGTCTCTTTGGCCTCCTCGGTAGTAGTGGTCGTCTCCGTGGGCACATACTCTGTAGAGGTTATCGTGCCGGTCTTTTTGGGCTTTGAGGAGTCGTTTATAAACAGGCTCTTTACAAAGAACATGATAACGATGATAACCACAAGCAGGGTTATCATTATCGCAATGATACCTTTAATTGTCGGGGATATCGAATTCATTTATAGATTCATCCTTTCCGAATGATTTTAGTAGAAAAAACGCAATTTAACATTGTTCCACTAATTATTATACTAAACTCTTTATCATAAGTCAATTAAAATTCGGTTACGATTTTGAGTTTCTGCGAATTTTCGATAACGTTTTCGATGAAATGCCTGTTTGTAGTATATCCCCAACAGGGGCATGTTAATATATTGTTGTTTTGTAATATATTTATAAAGTTGTTTCGCTTCATAAAATATCTATTTTATTTTGGATTTTTCTGTGCTATAATCATTTTGTAAAGCGGACATACCG
>JAFTCS010000129.1 GCA_017454565.1 Clostridia bacterium | reverse complement strand
GCTATAGCTTCCGAACTTGGTTATATCAATGTTCCTGACGGGCTTATAATTGACATCGACCTTTTGGGGCGTTACTCCAAAGAGGAGATAGTGCTCATCACCACGGGCAGTCAGGGTGAAACAATGTCTGCACTTTCAAGAATGGCTTACTCGGACCACAGGAAGGTAGAGGTCGGCCCGGAGGATTATATCATCATTTCCGCGAACCCCATACCCGGAAATGAAAAAGCGGTAAATTCCGTTGTCAACGAGCTGATGAAACACGGCTGTACCGTGATCTACGAGTCAATGTATGAAGTACACGTTTCAGGACATGCCTGTCAGGAGGAACTGAAGATCATTCACGGACTGACAAAGCCTAAGTATTTCATTCCCGTTCATGGTGAGCAGAAGCACCTTATAAAACATGCTCAGCTTGCTGTTGAAATGGGCATGAACCGTTCAAATATCTTCATAGGCGATATAGGCAATGTTGTTGAGATAAATAAGGATTACATGAAGCAGCTTCCCAGCATACCCGCCGGCAAGGTGCTTGTAGACGGCCTTGGTGTCGGAGATGTCGGCAGCATAGTGCTGCGTGACAGAAAGCATCTTGGCGAGGACGGTCTTATTGTAGTTGTTGTTACCCTCGACAGCGAGGACGGACATGTTGTAGCCGGGCCTGATATCGTTTCAAGGGGCTTTGTATACGTCAGGGAAAGCGAACCTCTTATGGAGGGCGCGCGCCGTGTTGTTATGGATACTCTTGAGGAATGCTCGGTTCAGGGCGTCCATGAATGGGGAGTCATAAAGAACAGCATCAAGGACGAGCTTTCAAAGCTGCTCTACGATAAGACAAGGAGAAGCCCGATGATACTTCCTATCATCATGGAGATATAACGGCGCATTATCCGATCATTTCTTCCGGTGGTGAATCAGCGTGAGAAAAAATGAGAATAAATATATTATAACGCCGCTGTTTCTGGTGTTTGCAGTAGTAATGTTCGCAATGGCTTTTATTTCCATAAGATACAGCCTTGTGGCATTTCTTGTAGAGCTGGTGCTGGCCATTACGGCTACCGTTTTAGTGGCGGTAAGCATAACAAACCTGAAAAGCCTTATTACAATGGTGCTTTCCGGTGCTTCAAAAAAGCTTTTCAAGGAAGAGTCAAAGAACATTGACGACAATATGATACCCATGGTTATCCTAAGCAAGGATAACGAGATCATGGCGGCTAACGATCTTTTCAAGGAAAACGTATGCGAAAACGAGGATCCTCTGGGCGACAGCATCAATAAATACCTTTCAGGTGATAAACCTGAGGCCATTTTCGGCAGCAACGGCACCGACACTAAGTACAAAGACAAGTGGTATATCGTTTTTGCCGTAACGCATGATTACGGCTCCATAGTTTATTTTATTGATGACAACACCTACAAGTCAAACTCCGACGAATATTTAGAGTCTCGTCCGGTGGTCGCTATCGTAGCCTTTGACAACAAGGACGAGCTTGAACGCGAAGCCGACAACAGTGAAGCCATTAAGGTGACGGTTGCTGTTGAGCAGGCAATAGTCAAATGGGTAAGCTCCACCAAAGGTTTCTACAAAAAGATAAGCGGCGGCAGGTACATCGTTGTTATGGAGGAGCGCGACATCAAGAAATCCGTTGACGGTAAGTTCAAGATCCTTGACGACATACGCACCATAAAGATCAACGACCGCCTCAGCGCAACGATCTCCATAGGCGTAGGCCGCGGCGGTAAGACCTTCAAGGAAAATGAACAGTGGGCGAGACAGGCTCTTGACATGGCTCTCGGCAGAGGCGGCGATCAGGCTGCAATTAAAAATGCCGATACCTACAAGTTTTTCGGAGGAGTATCCAAGGGTATTGAAAAGCGTGAAAAAGTACGCACAAGGGTCATTGCAGCTTCCCTCACCAATCATATAAACAACAGCAGCAATGTTATAATAATGGGGCACAGGTTTTCTGACCTCGATTCTGTAGGCGCCAGCATAGGTATGTGGAGCGCTGTAGTCAAGGGTCTGCACAAGAACGCCTACATTCTTATAAACAGGCAGCAGACACTTGCCAAAAGCCTTGTTGCCAGCTTTGAAAAGGCGGGCTTCGAGAGCATTTTCAAGACTGAGGACGAAGCCCTTGCTCTGCTTGATGACCATTCTCTGCTCATTATAGTAGATACCCACTCACCGAATTTCCTTGAGTCAAAAACCGTTTATGAGCGCAGCAAGCGTGTGGTCGTCATAGATCATCACCGGATGATGGTAAATCACATTGACAATGCTCTGGTGTTCTACCATGAGCCGTACGCCTCATCCGCTTCCGAAATGACTGCGGAGCTGGTACAATATCTGGGGCATGATTCCCTCAGCAGGCTTGAAAGTGAGGCTCTGCTTTCGGGTATCATGCTTGATACAAAGAATTTTGTCCTCAGAACAGGTGTGCGCACTTTTGAAGCCGCTGCTTATCTGAAGAGCAACGGTGCCGATACGGTTGAAGTCAAGCGTCTGTTCTCAAACTCCATAGATACCTACAAGGTCAAATACAAGCTTGTGAGCGAAGCCGAGATATTCAATTACTGTGCTATTGCAAGTGCGGAAGAGGATATTCAGGATATAAGGATAGCCTCTGCCCAGGCAGCGGATGAGCTTCTCGGCATTGAGAACGTAAAGGCCTCATTTGTAATGTACAAAACCGGCAAGACAGTAAATATTTCAGCACGTTCTCTTGGCGATCTGAATGTTCAGGTCATTATGGAGCAGCTTGGCGGCGGCGGACATCAGACAATGGCAGCCTGCCAGCTTGAAAACACGAGCATAGACGAAGCAAGAGAAAAGCTTGTTTCTATCATAAGTGAGCTTGACGTAAACAAGGATGATGCCGCAGGCTGATGCGGCTGTCAGATTTATTATAGTTTTATCTCCGGCAAAATAAACGGCCGGGTTTTATCCAATAATAATAAGAAAAGAGGAAATTGAAATGAAAGTCATTCTTTTACAGGATGTTAAGGGAACAGGAAAGAAGGGCGAGCTTGCCAATGTTTCAGACGGTTACGCAAGAAACTTCCTTCTTCCCAGAAAGCTTGCCAGAGAAGCCGACGCTCAGGCTCTTAACGAGCTGAAAAACGCCGAGCAGTCAAAGCAGCACAAGATAGCTGTTGAGACCGCCGAAGCAAAAGCAAACGCCGAAAAGCTTGAAGGTCAGGTCATTGAGATGACAGCAAAGGCAGGTCAGGGCGGCAGACTCTTCGGTTCCGTTACAAACAAAGAGGTCGCAGCGGCAGTTGCCCAGAAGTTCGGCATAGCAGTTGACAAGCGCAAAGTTGTTCTTGAAAGCGACATAAAGGCTTTCGGCACCTACAACTGCGAGATCAAGCTTTACACAGGTATATGCGCAAATATAAAGGTCATGGTAAAAGAGCAGGCGTGATCTTAACTGAGTAATTCGGAGTTCATTCGGATTCCGAATTATTCTATGTTTATACCAATTTGCTCTTGGAACACTAAAAAGTGCGGGAACATTTTAACATGCTTCTTCGCTCACAGCAGCAGTCAGGATAAAGGTGATTAAATGGATACTGTTGAAGTCGGCAATGCGACTGATGGTCTTAATCTGCCGTACAACTCAGAAGCCGAGCAGGCAGTTCTCGGCGCAATACTTATGGATACCGAAGCCCTTGCCATTGCTATGGAGATACTCCCGTCAGGCGATTATTTTTATCTTGCGACCCACAAAGAAATATACAATACCATGATAGAGCTTTTCACGCTGAGCAAACCTGTTGATATTGTCACGGTGCTGAACAGTCTCAGCGGAAAGCGCGATATTTCGGACGGCGATACAAAGGCATATCTCCTGAATCTTGCCGATTTCTGTCCGTCAATAAAAAGGGTCAGGGATTATGCAAACATTGTCAAGGACAAATACATGCTCAGGAGCCTTATTGTCTCCTCCCGTGAGATAATCGATGACGCATCTTCTGCCGGTGATGAGATCGCAAAGGTCATCGACTCAGCTGAACAGAGGATCTTTGAAATACGCGACAGCAGGAGCAAGGGAGGACTCCGGCCCATAAATGAGGTTATTCTTGAGACATTTGTAAGGCTTGACCTGCTCAATTCCGAGCAAAGCGAGCAATACAAGGGCATACCCACAGGCATAGGCCTGCTTGACAATGTTATAACCGGACTTAACCGCTCAGACCTTATCCTGCTTGCAGCGCGTCCTGGTATGGGAAAAACCAGTTTTGCGCTGAATATCGCCAAGCACGTTGCTATGAAATGCAGGCGCAAGGTCGCGTTTTTCTCACTTGAAATGACAAAGGAGCAGCTTGCCTCCAGACTTCTTTCAATGGAGGCGCTTATTTCCGGTACTACCCTGAGAACAGGCAAACTCAGCGCAGACGAATGGATAAGGCTGATCGAAGCGGGCGATGTTTTAGGTAAAACAGAACTGTACCTTGATGACACTCCGGGTATCAATGTGCCTGAGATCAAGGCAAAGCTCAGACGTTTAAAGGGCATTGACCTGCTTATAATAGACTATCTGCAGCTCATGTCAGCATCGCGCAGGATAGACAACCGTGTGCAGGAAATATCCGAGATAACAAGAAACCTTAAAATACTTGCAAAGGAATTGGATGTTCCCGTAATAACCCTTTCGCAGCTCTCACGTGCAAGCGAGCAGAGAGCCGAGCACAAGCCCCAGCTCTCTGACCTGAGAGATTCCGGTTCTATCGAGCAGGATGCCGATATCGTGCTTTTTCTGTATCGTGAGGACTATTATAAAAATACCGAGGGTGCAGACGAGAACACAGACAAAAACAGCGGAGAGTGCATAGTTGCCAAAAACAGACACGGCGAGACCCGTTCGGTACCGCTGCACTGGCAGGGTGAGTTCATGCGCTTTACCGCAGTCACAACAGATAATGGACAATAAAGCTAAAAATACGATCAATCAATATAATATGCTTACGAAAGGCGAGAGCGTTATAGTGGGTCTTTCCGGCGGCGCGGATTCCTGTGCACTGCTGTGTTTTCTCTGTTCACTCAGGGAGAGTATGGATATCACAGTATATGCCTGCCATGTCAATCATCAGTTAAGAGGAGAAGAGGCCGACAGGGACGAACGCTTTGCTTTGGAACTGTGCAAACGGTTTGATGTTCCGCTTTTCGTGCTGCATAAGGATATCAGGGCAGAGGCTCTGAAACGTAAAATAGGCACCGAACAATGCGGCAGAGAGGTCAGATACAGATTCTTCGAGGAAAAGGCGGCAAAACTCGGCGCAAAGATAGCTACGGCTCATACCGCCTCTGACAATGCAGAAACGGTTCTTTTCAATCTGACAAGGGGCAGCGGGATCTCCGGACTGTGCGGTATTCCGCCGGTCAGGGATAATATCATACGACCGCTTATATGCTGTACCAGAGAAGAAATCGAATCCTACTGCCGTAAAAACCGCATTGATTTCGTCACCGACAGTTCAAATCTTACCCGCGAATATACCCGCAACAAGCTCCGGCTTGACGTAATGCCTGTGCTCAGGCAGATAAATCCCGCATTTGAATCCGCCGTAAGCAGTATGACAGAACATCTCAGAGATGCGGAGAGCTATCTCGACGCTCAGGCCCGGTCGGCACTTGAAGCTGCCGCCGTTAACGGCGGTTACAGTGCAAAAATGCTTTCGGAGCTGCCAAAGGCAATATTTTCCGCTTCTGTAAGAAAGCTGTGCGCGAAATATACACTAATTCCCGAAGCAAAGCATATTGAACTTATGAGAAGAATTGTGTATAATGGTGGTGCGGTAGAGATAAGAAACGGTGTTTATGCAATAGCAAGTCAGGGTATCTTCCGGATAACCCGCCGCGATGGATCCGACAGCCAGAATATTATACCTTTTAATATGGCGGAACCGACGATTATATGTGGAAAAAAGTACACACTTGAAATTGTTAACATAGAAGAGTATAAAAATTTACAAAAAATCAGAAAAAAACTGTTTTATGAAGCGCTCGATTATGATAAAATACCATTGACAGGTGTTTTCCGCATCAGACAAAGCGGAGACAGCTTCAGACTCCCGTACAGGAATGTCACTAAGCCTGTGAGGAAGCTTTTTACGGAATTGAAAATCCCGCAGGAGAACAGGTCGTCGCTGATGCTTCTTGCAGACGGCAGCCGCGTACTGTGGATAAGCACCATAGGCCCGTCGGAAGAGTGCATGGTGAGTGTTTCCACGCAAAAAGTGCTGCTGATACGCGAAGAAATCGGATAATTCCCCTGAATTATATACTGCAAAAGAAAGGATGTTGTAAAATGCTGCATAATGACGTTTTTGAAGAACTGATGAATGAAGAAGAACTTGCCAGGACCGTTGCTGAAATAGCCGCTAAAATAAATGCGGACTACGAGGACAAGGAACTGGTCGTAATTGGTGTGCTGAAAGGAAGCGCGATCTTCGTTGCCGATCTTCTCAGGAAGATAACCGTTGACGGAGTGCAGCTTGACTTCATGCAGGCATCCAGTTACGGCAGCAGTTCTGTTTCTTCCGGTCAGGTCAGGATCGTCAAGGACGTTTCCTGCAACATTAAGGAGAGACATGTCCTCGTAGTTGAGGATATCCTTGATACCGGCAACACACTTTCAGTCATAAAGGAACATCTGCTTTCAAAGGGTGCCGCATCTGTGCGCATCTGCACTCTGTTTGACAAACCCGGCAGAAGGAAAAAGCCTGTAACGGCCGATTACACGGGCAAGGTCATAGACGATCTTTTCATAGTGGGATATGGTCTTGACTACAGCGAGAGATACAGGAACCTTCCTTATGTCGGTGTGCTGAAATCAGAGATCTATTCCTGAACATAAAGGCAAAGCTGCGCTGCTGTAAATGCGCAATAAAAAAGGAGTGACAATTGTTTGGAAAACAAGAAAACAATCAGAAATCTGCTGATCTATCTCGGTATCCCGATCGTGCTCATCATTGTGATATCACTGGTATTCACAATGCAGCCCAAGGAGGAGTATCCGACATCTGATATCATCTACATGTTCAAAAATCAGCAGGTCACGGAGTATAAGCTTGACTTCGGCTCCGGCGAGCTGAACATGAAGCTGAATACTCCCTACAAGAACAAGACCGAGCTAAAGACCTACGTTGCCAGCATCGGGATCTTCCTTGAGTCTATTGACGACTATGTTGACAAATACAACACGGATCATCCTGATGCTCCCATGAAGTACGACTGGAAGCAGGCAACGGATAATTCCTGGTGGCTCAATTTCCTGCCCAACCTTATCCTTATTGCTCTGCTTGCAGGCGTGTGGATATTCTTTATGAGAAGGCTTTCGGGCGGTCTGGGCGATGCCGGCAAGCAGATGGGCTTCGGCAAGGCAAAGATCAAGAACATGACCGATGAAAAACGCAAGACTACCTTTGCCGATGTGGCAGGCGCCGATGAGGAAAAGGAAGAACTGCGTGAGATAGTGGAGTTTCTGAAAGACCCCAAGAAGTATAACGAGCTTGGTGCAAGAATACCAAAGGGCGTTCTTCTCGTCGGCCCTCCCGGAACAGGTAAAACGCTGCTTGCAAGAGCCGTTGCAGGTGAGGCAGGCGTACCGTTCTTCTCGATTTCCGGTTCTGACTTTGTTGAAATGTTCGTCGGTGTCGGTGCTTCAAGAGTAAGAGATCTCTTCGACCAGGCAAAGAAGAACTCACCGTGTATCATTTTCATTGATGAGATCGACGCAGTAGGCCGTCAGAGAGGTGCAGGTCTGGGCGGCGGCCATGACGAGCGTGAGCAGACCCTTAACCAGCTGCTTGTCGAGATGGACGGCTTCGGTGCAAACGAAGGAGTCATAATGATAGCAGCAACTAACCGTCCTGATATTCTTGACCCAGCACTTATGCGTCCGGGTCGTTTTGACAGACAGGTCATTGTAGGCAGACCCGATATCAAGGGACGTGAAGAGATACTCAAAGTCCACGCAAAGGGTAAACCCCTTGCTCCGGATGTTGAACTCAGAACTATCGCAAAATCCACAGCCGGCTTTACCGGTGCCGATCTTGAAAATCTGTTGAATGAGGCTGCTCTTCTTGCAGCAAGAAAGAACCAGAAGGCTATTACCATGCAGGAGGTCGAGGAGGCTACCATCAAGGTGGTAGTCGGCACCGAGAAAAAATCCAGGGTCATGTCCGAAAAGGAAAGAAAACTCACAGCGTACCATGAGGCAGGTCATGCGGTGGCTACCTATTACTGCACTACCCAGGATCCTGTTCATCAGATCTCCATTATCCCCAGAGGCATGGCCGGCGGCTTTACAATGTCGCTGCCATCAGAGGACAAGTCCTACCGTTCACGCAAGGAAATGCTGGAGGAGATCGTTGTTCTCCTTGGCGGCCGTGTGGCTGAGGCTATCATCCTTGACGATATCTCAACCGGTGCATCCAATGATATCGAAAGAGCAACAAATCTTGTGTTCTCCATGATAACCAAGTACGGCATGAGCGAAAAGCTCGGTCCGATAACCTACGGTTCATCCGACGGCGAGGTATTCCTGGGCAAGGAATTCGGTCACAACAAGACCTATTCAGAGGAGACTGCCGCAAAGATCGACTCGGAGGTAAAGGAGTATATCACAGACGGTTACGAAAAGACCGAAAAGATACTCCGCGAGCATATAGATCAGCTCCATATTGTAGCAAAGTTCCTGTTTGAGCATGAAAAAATGTCGGGCGAGCAGTTCAGCTTCGCTATGGAGGGCAAGGAGATCCCCGTAGAGGAGGACGAAGCCGATTCTTTCACAGATGATGCAGAGTCTGAGGCTGAGAGTGAGACTGAAAGCACCGATACTTCTGACGAAGAATAATAATCCCAAGGAGTGCCGCAGCGCACTCCTTATCTGTTTAAAAGGTGAATGATCTTATGGCATTTAAAAAAATAGTAGTCAAGGGCGCAAGAGAGCATAATCTCAAAAATATAGACGTAGAAATACCAAGGGATCAGCTTGTGGTGGTGACAGGTCTTTCCGGCTCAGGAAAATCGTCGCTGGCATTCGATACCCTTTACGCTGAGGGACAGCGCAGGTATGTGGAATCACTGTCGTCCTACGCAAGAATGTTCCTCGGTCAGATGGACAAGCCCGATGTGGACAGCATAGACGGACTTTCACCGGCTATTTCCATTGACCAGAAGACCACCTCAAAGAACCCGCGCTCCACAGTGGGCACGGTTACGGAAATTTACGATTACCTGCGACTCATGTATGCAAGGATCGGCATACCGCACTGCCCGATATGCGGCAGGGAGATCAGGCAGCAGACGGTTGATCAGATAGTTGACAAGATACTTGAACTGCCTGAATCCACCAAAATACAGATACTTGCCCCCGTAGTGCGCGCAAAAAAGGGCGAGCACCAGAAAGAACTGGAATCCGCTGCAAAGAGCGGCTTTGTGCGTGTAAGGATAGACGGCATAATCTACGATCTTTCCGAACCGGTGAAGCCGGAAAAAAACAAGAAGCATAATGTGGAAATAGTGGTGGACAGGCTTGTCATACGTCCCGATATCAGGTCGCGTCTGGCTGATTCGGTCGAAGTCGCTTCAAAGCTTGCCGGCGGCCTTGTTATTGCCGCGGTGAACGAGGGAGAGGATATACTTTTCTCCCAGAATTACGCCTGCCCTGAGCACGGAGTAAGCATTGACGAGCTGAGTCCGAGGATGTTTTCGTTCAATAATCCATTTGGCGCCTGCAAAAAATGTACGGGTCTCGGGGTGTTTATGAAAATAGATATAAACCGTATTATTCCCGATGCCACAAAATCTGTAAGACAGGGAGCTATAAAGGGCAGCGGCTGGGCTATGGAAGGCAGCACTATCGCCGCCATGTATTTTGAAGCGCTTGCAAAGCATTACGGTTTTTCCCTCGACACACCTGTAAAAGATCTGCCTGAAAATGTGGTGGACATTCTGCTTTACGGTACAAAGGGTGAGAAAATAACCGTTTACAGAAGGAACGAATACGGTTCGGGCACATATCAGACAGAGTTTGAGGGAATCATAAACAATCTTGAACGCCGTTTCCGTGAGACACAAAGCTCATGGGTCAAGGCGGAGATTGAAAGCTACATGTCCTCGGTGCCCTGCGACGCCTGCAAAGGCCGCCGACTTTCCCCCGAAAGCCTTGCCGTGACTGTCGGAGGCATGAATATCAGTGAATTCTGCGACATGTCCGTAGAGCAGGCTCTTGAATTTTCGCATCACTCCCGTCTCAGTGACAGGGAACAGATGATCGCCGGAGCAATTACAAAGGAGATAGACAGCAGACTCAGCTTTCTGCAGAGCGTCGGTCTTTCCTACCTGACTCTTTCGCGTTCGGCGGGTACACTTTCGGGCGGAGAGAGCCAGCGCATCAGGCTTGCCACACAGATAGGCTCCGCACTTTCCGGAGTGCTCTATATCCTTGACGAGCCGAGCATAGGACTTCACCAGCGCGACAACGACAAGCTTATTGCAACTCTGAAAAATCTGCGCGATCTTGGCAATACGGTTATCGTAGTCGAGCACGATGAGGATACCATGAAAGCTGCCGATCATATAATAGATATCGGTCCCGGCGCAGGCATACACGGCGGTGAGCTGGTCGCGTCCGGCGATATAAACGCAATAATGGCATGTGACCGTTCGCTTACGGGTCAGTACCTCAGCAGAAGGCTTACTATCCCTGTGCCCGAAAAAAGGAGAGAGGGCAACGGCAAGTTCCTTAAAATATACGGAGCTTACCAGAATAATCTTAAAAATATAGACGTGGAGCTGCCCCTTGGCAAATTTATCTGCGTAACGGGCGTGTCCGGCTCCGGAAAGTCGTCTCTGATAAACGAGATACTCTACAAGCAGCTTTCCTCTGACCTTAACGGCGCCAGACCTCTTCCGGTCAAATGTAAAAAAATTACCGGTATCGAATATCTTGACAAGGTAATAGACATCAACCAGTCTCCCATAGGCAGAACGCCGCGTTCCAATCCTGCCACCTACACCGGTGTTTTCACTGATATCCGTGAGCTTTTCGCCCACACGAATGAAGCAAAGATACACGGCTTCAGCTCCGGACGATTTTCATTCAATATAAAGGGCGGAAGATGTGAGGCTTGTCAGGGCGACGGTATCATCAAAATCGAGATGCACTTTCTGCCGGACGTTTATGTTCCCTGTGAGGTCTGCGGCGGAAAGCGCTATAACCGCGAGACTCTTGAAGTAAAATACCGCGGCAAGTCGATATATGACGTTCTTGAAATGACTGTTGAAGAGGGATGCGAGTTCTTTGCAAATCACTCAAAGATATACAACAAGCTGCGCACACTTTACGACGTCGGACTCGGCTATATCAAGATAGGCCAGCCTTCAACTACGCTTTCAGGCGGCGAGGCACAGAGGATAAAGCTTGCATCAGAGCTTTCAAGGCGTTCTACCGGCAAGACAATTTATATCCTTGACGAGCCTACCACCGGACTTCACATTGCAGACGTGCACAGGCTTATTGAGGTGCTGCAAAAATTTGCGGACAACGGAAATACGGTAGTGGTCATCGAGCACAATCTTGATCTCATCAAAACGGCGGATCATATCATAGAGTTAGGTCCCGAAGGCGGTGACGGCGGCGGTACAGTTATCGCGACAGGCACACCCGAAGAAATAGCTGCCTGCGAAGCCTCATATACAGGTCAGTATCTGAAAAGAATGCTTTGATTATTTATGTGATATTTCATTGAAAGGAGTGACAGCGTGTTCGGATATCTCAGACCGGAGATCTCGGAACTGAAGGTGAGGGAATACGAGCTTTATAAAAGCGTATACTGCGGTCTTTGCAAAAGCATGGGCAAGGATTACGGCATACTCACCAGACTGACTCTGAGCTACGACTGTACGCTCCTTGCAATGTTCGCGATATCGTTAAAAGGGGAGTGCAGCCATGTAAAGGACGGCAGATGCGTGGTCAACCCACTTAAAAAATGCAGATTCTGCTCCAGTGAAGGAGACGGCTTCCGCTTTGCCGGTGCGGTTTCGGTCATAATGACCTACTACAAGCTGAGCGATACCATTTCCGACAGCGGATTGATAAAACGCGGTGCTGCAAGGCTGCTGAAAGGATTGTTCAGGCGCAGCTACAAACGTGCCGAAAAAGCCTTTCCGGATATAGCGGTTTCCGTGAAAGAAATGCTCGGACGCCAGCAGCAGGCGGAAAACAATGAAAGCGGGATAGACTCAGCCTCAGAACCGACAGCAGCACTTCTTTCCGAATTGTGCAGGAGTCTCTCGCAGGATGAGATGCAGAAGAGGATACTGGGGACATTCGGCTACTATCTGGGGCGCTGGATATACATAATGGACGCCGCTGACGATCTGGAAAAGGACATGAAGCACAACAGCTTCAATCCGTTCAGAAAACATATATCAGATGATATCTCACAAACCATGAGCTACTGCAATGAAGTGCTGAATATGACGGTAGCTCAGCTTGTTCCTGCTTATGACCTGCTTGAACTTGATTCCTACAAAGAAATCCTTGACAACGTGATGTATTTTGGGTTATCATTTCAACAGAAGCATTGTTTATTCGACAAGAAAAAAAGCAAAAAATGCAGGAACAAGGAAAAGGATCTTTTCGCTTATCTATCAAAGGGTGATAAGCGCTCATAACAGTATGAAAGGATGAAGTAATGTGAACGACCCATATAAGGTTCTCGGCGTTACCCCATCGGCTTCAGATGCAGATATCAAAAAAGCATACAGGGAGCTTGCAAAAAAATACCATCCGGATAAATATGCCGACAGTCCTCTTGCGGATCTGGCTTCAGAAAAGATGAAAGAGGTCAACGAGGCATACGAGCAGATAATGAACGAACGTAAAAACGGAGGAAGCAGCAGTTATTCTTCCTACGGTTCAGCATCATATTCCAATGCAGGCCAGGGCGGATACTCAAATAGCTATTCCGGCGCCGATCCTGTGTATAGCAGGATAAGAAAAATGATAAATGACGGTCTTTTCGTTCAGGCGGAGCAGGAGCTTTCCGGCATTCCCTCAGCAAACAGAGGAGCCGAGTGGTATTATCTGATGGGCGTAGTGTATTACCGCAAGGGCTTCCTTGAGGACGCCTACAATTATTTTCAGACGGCCTGCCGGATGGACCCCGCAAATGTGGAGTATCGTTCCATGTTCACCAGGATACAGCAGCAGCGTTCAGGTACGCAGAACGGATACAACCCCAATACTGCTGCTCAGAACAGCTGCAACTGTCTGGACTGCTGTGAGTGCATATCCTGCATGCTGTGTTCTGATTGCTTATGCAACTCCTGCGGATGATTATTATTCTTAGCGTCAATGCCGGGCTTTCGTCCATGTACGGAAGCCCTTTTTATATCTTATTGGAGGGCAATAAATGAAACAATCTCAAAAAATAGCCTACAGCGGGCTTATTACCGCTTTTTCGGCAGTTATGATGATCTTTTCAAACTTTGTGCCTAACGTGCTGTTTTCGTTTCCGGCTTTAGCGGGAATTGTGATATATACACTTTCGTTCGTTTCGGGCAGCGGTTACGCTTTGATATCCTACGCCGCTGTGTCGATCATCTCGCTTTTTCTCTGCGGCAATAAGGCTGTTTCCGTATGTTTTATACTGTTTCTGGGGTACTATCCGATTTTAAAGAAACGGCTCGAAAAGCTGAAAATCAAGGTGATCTCTTTCATTATCAAGCTGCTTGTATTCAATGCGGCAGCAGTAAGCGCATACTTTATAATGCTGCTTGTATTTTCTTCGCCTGTATTTACAAAGTGGGTCAACGAAAGCTGGGTCACTGTTCTGTTGCTTATCGCGCTGAATATCATTTTTTTGATTTATGATCTGGGGCTGACACTGGTTTTCAGAAAATATGAAGAAAGAATTTACAATTTTGTAACAAAATTACTCGGAAAATTTTAGTTCATACTGCATAAATGATTATAAATAAAAAGTAAAAATGTTGAAAAAATCTTTAATAGTTAACAAAAAATAATTAACATTATGCCGATTATTATGTATAATTATCGAATGTCATAAATTACTGAAACGTTTTATATATTATGCCAGTTGAAGAATTGTTAACAATACGTTATAATTGTTACGATAAGTTGCAGAAAATTGCTAAACCAAGGCTACAATAGTGTCAACTTTTAGCAGTTTTGTACAAAATATTACAATACTATTCATTCCAGAAAGGTCGTGCGGCATAGGTTATGGAAACAGAAAAGCATCACACTAAAAAACGCAGCATAAGTACTATTTCTTTAATTATGGCATTGATCGTATTGATCTCAGCAATTACTATCATGTCAAAACCCGCATCGGCGGCAACGTCGATAATTGCAAAGACAGAAGTGAACATCAATCTGCGCACAGGTGCAGGAACGAACTACTCGTCGATCAAGGTTCTTGAAAAGAACACCTATGTAACCATAGTGGATAAATCCCGCTCAGACTGGTACAAGGTAAAGCTCTCGGACGGAACAACGGGTTATCTGACATCGGGAGCGGTCAACATTCTTACCGACTGTAAAACAACGGATTATGTCAACTTCCGTTCGGGTCCGGGAACAGGCTACAGTATTTATTACACCACAGCTCCATATACAAGGTTTGATATTCTCGGCTTCAGCAATGACAGTTGGGCAAGGGTACAGAGTTCATCCGGTACTATAGGCTATTTGTGTACGGATTATGTCACTTATGTGAATGACGCAAGCACCACCACGGCAGTAAGCGCACAGAATCAGGTGCTCACTATTTCCGATACAAGCTATACGCTTGCAAAGGGCAGAAAGTTCAAGCTTACTGTAAAGGGCAACGTAGGAACGGTCAATTTTACAAGCTCGGATGAAAATGTCGCTACAGTTGACGAGAGCGGATATGTAAGAGCACAGACCGTCGGAAAGGCAGTTATCACAGCTTCGGATTCAAAGACAAAGCAGAAGCTCACATGCAGCGTTGATGTTATCAAGACTGAATACCGCTATATTATTCTTGATGAAACTGAGAAAAAGCTTGAGATCGGCAAGAGTTTCACGCTTACCGGCAGTACGATTCCTGAAGGCGGCAAGTTCAGCTACAAATCATCCGACACATCCGTGGCTTCTGTAGATAAGTCCGGCTTAGTGACAGCAAATGAAGCGGGAACAGCCGTTATTACAGCTTATGATCCTACCGGAGTTGTCACAGCGGAATGTAAGGTTACTGTTGCACCTAAGGGCACCGTAACACTGACAAAAACCTCTGCAAGCGTAAGTGTTGGTTCTTCAATTTCTCTCGGGCTTGTCAAGAATCCGTCGAACCTTCCTGTAAAATGGACAAGCAGCAATACAAATGTTGCTTCTGTACATAACGGTCTTATCAGCGGTCTCAGCGCAGGTACTGCCGTCATCACAGTATCCGATGAATCCGGCAAGTCAAAGTCAAGCGCTACCATTACGGTTACTTCCGCAAGCAAGGGCTATGTCAGCCTTTCGCGCTACAGTGCTTCAATAGAGTCCGGCAAGACACTTTACATCAAAGGTTATAACGGCTACAAGTGGACTACCAGTGATTCAAACGTTGCCACAGTCTGGGACGGATTTATCACCGCCAGGGCTCCCGGACGTGCTGCCATATCTTATGTAGACGGATACGGAAACAAGGCGGTATGCGTTGTAACAGTCACCGATCCCGCGCCGATCAGATATGGCTATTCCTCACCTAACTCTGCAACCTTAAGCTCTAAGATCACTCTTGTTGCTATCACGGACAAGCAGCATACCGGCGTTTACTTTACTGTAAAGGACGGTGCTAATCCGACGACAGTTCAGGCAACAAGCAAGGTCGCAGAAGGCGACACATATATCTGGAAAGGTACATATACACCTACAAAGGCCGGCGTATTCGTAGTAAGGGCTTATTCAAAGTATAACGGCGTACTCGGCACATGTGATGACGGCAAATTTGATATTTATGTTGCTGACAAACCCGATTACAAAACCACAGGTCTTTCAAAACTCCGCGCCAGCGATCAGGTCATTAAAAACATAGGTGACATGGAGGGCTTTGTTTCCACCATTACATACGATTCTCTTGCAGGAAATATTCCTACCCTTGGTCACGGCGTTGTAGTCTGGGAGGGCGAGAAGTTCTATAACAACCTCACAAGAGGCGAAGCATTCGCATGGCTTGTTAAGACTGTCAACAACGACACCTTCACATCAAGAGTAAACGAGATGCTCATAAGCAACAATGTTCGCTTTAATCAGCAGCAATTTGACGCCCTTGTCTCATTCTCATACAATTGTGGAACAGGCTGGACATATTCCTCCGACCTCAAGGATATCCTGCTCAATTGCTACGGCTATTCTTCAAGTGCCGGCGGGTACGCAAGGGATCTGAACAATGTCAAAAAGAATGCTCTTATTACTGAAATGCTTTCGTACCATCACGCAGGAGGCAACTGCTACTACGGTCTCCTTTACAGAAGAGCGGATGAACTGGAAATGTTCCTGTACGGTGATTACGCGGTCGACGGACGCAGCAACAAGTATTGTTTCCCGAATCCGTCCTGCATCAGTTTCCCGTAATATCTGAATTTTTGCGGATATGCCCGCTGCGGCATATCCGTTTTTTTGAGATTATTTTCAGGAAAAATCTGCCATCTTTGCCAAATTGCCAAAAACGCCATTATCTGGAAAATCTTATGATACTAAAATAACATTATTCTGATAAAACTGATTTATATGCTATTATAATCATAATTATGAGTAAAAAATGAATTTTTTATAATTGATTTTCCTGTTATTTCCGTGTTATTATTCTTTTTAAGAATGATAACACGGGATTATATTGCCCAAAAGTGAATAATATGCTCATTTGTATCAACATACAAAACTTTAAATCTTATTATGCTAAAACAAAATAAAATACATCGCACTTGATATCCCTTTGACTGTGTGGTATAATCTGAGAGTAAATTTTTACAAGAGGTGTTTTACATGAGCAATAAAAGAACAGGCTTCATCGGAGCCGGAAATATGGCTACCGCCATCATAAACGGCATACTCAGCAACGGTGCAAAGGCTGCGGAGGATATTTCCGTTTTTGATCTTGACGCTGCAAAGTTAGGGATAATGGCAAAAAAGGGGATAGACACTGTTTCTTCATGCGGCGAGCTTGCAGCAAAGAGCGATATTATCGTGCTTGCCGTTAAGCCCCAGAATTATGATGAGGTGCTTGCTGACATAAAAGACAGCGTAAGGGAGAGTACGGTAATAGTGACCATTGCCGCTGGCATTTCCATTGAATATGTACGCAAGGGTATTGGCAAAAACTGCCCTGCTGTACGTGTGATGCCCAACACTCCGCTGCTGCTTGGCAAGGGCGCAAGTGCTCTTTGCCGTTCCGAAAATATCTCGGACGATGATTTTGAAGAGGTCAGAAAAATGTTTGCCCTCTCAGGCGATGTGGCAATTCTGCCGGAGAGCCAGATGAACGCGGTTATAGCAGTAAACGGAAGCAGCCCTGCATATATTTATCTCTTTGCAAAGGCAATGCTCGACTACGCCGTTTCTGTCGGCATAGACAAGGACGCCGCTTTCAGTCTTATCTGCAAGACCTTTGAAGGAAGCGCCGAGATGCTCCG
>JAFTCS010000128.1 GCA_017454565.1 Clostridia bacterium | reverse complement strand
TCAATGCTCCTTACCGAGGGTTGGGACTGTCCGTCCGTTGACTGCGTTATCGTACTTCGTCCTACAAAGGTCAGAGGGCTGTACTGTCAGATGGTGGGCAGAGGTACAAGGCTCTGCGAGGGCAAAAAAGACCTTCTTCTGCTTGATTTTCTCTGGCACACCGAGCGCCACGAGCTTTGCAGACCTGCGCACCTTATCTGTGAAAATGAAGAGGTCGCAAAGAAAATGACCGAGAATCTTTCTGAGAATGCAGGAAATCCCGAAGACCTTGAAGAAGCCGCAGAAAAGGCAAGCGAGGACGTTGTTGAACAGCGTGAACAGGCTCTTGCCAAGACGCTTTCGGAGATGAAGCACCGTAAACGTCAGCTTGTTGACCCGCTTCAATACGAGATGTCTATTCAGGCGGAAGACCTCAGCGGTTATGTTCCAACGTTCGGCTGGGAGATGTCGCCGCCGAGCGAAAGACAACTCAGGGCTCTTGAAAAGTACGGCATTTTCCCTGACGATATCGACAATGCGGGCAAGGCGTCAAAAATACTTGACCGTCTTAACAAGCGCAGGAATGCCGGACTTACTACCCCGAAACAGATACGTTTGCTTGAAAGAAAAGGCTTTCAGCACGTTGGCACATGGGGATTTGAAGCCGCGAGACGGCTTATTGACAGGATAGCCGCAAACAACTGGCGTATCCCGTCAGGCATAGATGTAAAAAATTATAAACCGGACAGGGGTGAATTATCATAGAAATCGAGGACGCTTTAAAATATATAGACCCCTCAGAGCTTACCTATCAGGAGTGGGTCAACGTGGGAATGGCTCTCAAGCATGAGGGCTGTCCCGTATCTCTCTGGGACAGCTGGAGCCGTAACGACAGCCGCTATCACGCCGGAGAGTGCGCTAAAAAGTGGGAGAGCTTTGGCGGTGCATCAGTACCGGTAACGGGTGCGACTGTCTTTCAGATGGCACGTCAGAACGGCTACAAGAGCGCACACGGGCACGAATTGTCATGGAATGATGAGATATCCCTTGACGAGGAAACGCCCGCAAACGAGCCGCAGGAGGATCACAGACAGCTTATAAAATATCTTGAAGTACTTTTTGAACCGAATGAAAACGTGGGCTATGTTACGTCTTCATGGCCCCGTGACGGGAAGTATCAGCCGTCAAAAGGACACTGCGACAGGACCGCCGGACAGCTCATAAAAGCTCTTTCCGACTGCGGCGGCGACATGGGCGCAGTGATCGGCGACTACAACATGGAAGCCGGCGCATGGATACGCTTCAATCCCCTTGACGGCAAGGACGTTAAAAACGACAATGTAACGGAGTTCCGCTATGCTCTTGTTGAGTGCGACAGCATGGAGCTTTCCCAGCAAAGGCGCATTATTGAGGACATGAAACTGCCTGTTGCCTGCCTTGTTTACAGCGGCAGGAAAAGTATTCATGCTATCGTGCATATTGACGCCGACAGCCGTGAGGAGTACCGCAAAAAAGTAGAATATCTTTACGAAGCCTGCAAAAAGGCCGGTCTTTCGGTGGATACGTCAAACAAGAACCCTTCCCGCCTTTCCCGTATGCCGGGAGTTATCAGGAATGGAAAGCGGCAGGAGCTTCTTGCGGTGAATATCGGTCTTAAAAGCTTTGACGAATGGAAGGAATACACCGAAGCCGAAAGTGACGATCTGCCCGAAACAGAAAACGCCGCTTCCTTTTGGGATAATATCCCTCCGCTGAATCCGTGCCTTATAGACGGCGTACTCCGTCAGGGACACAAAATGCTCATTGCGGGACCGTCCAAAGCCGGAAAGTCCTTTGCTCTCATAGAGCTTGCCGTAGCGATAGCCGAAGGCAGGCAGTGGCTTGGGTGGCAGTGCGCCCAAGGAAGAGTATGGTACATCAATTTAGAGCTTGACGATATTTCATGCAAGCACCGCATACGTGACGTTTACAATGCCCTGCATATAAAGCCGGAGCACCTTACCAGTCTGGATATCTGGAACCTGCGGGGAAAAAGCCTGCCTATGGACAAGCTTGCGCCCCGTCTGATACACCGGGCAAGGGAAAAGAACTATATTGCGGTCATCATCGACCCGATCTACAAGGTCATAACCGGAGACGAAAACAGCGCCGATCAGATGGCGGCTTTCTGCAATCAGTTTGACAAGATATGCACCGAACTCGGTACAGCGGTTATTTACTGTCATCACCATTCAAAAGGCTCTCAGGCAGGCAAGCGCACGATGGACAGGGCTTCCGGTTCCGGAGTGTTTGCCCGTGACCCTGACGCTTTGCTGGATATGTCGGAACTGCCTCTCAGCGACAGCATAATAAAACAGTCCGAGAATGAAGCTGTATGTAAGGTCTGCTGTCAGTGGCTCGACCGTTTCGGAAAAGCGGACGAGGCTTCTCAGGACGATATGTGCAGCGAGGTCAGAATGCGCGAGATCTGCCGTGCCGTTTTGCCTGCCGAGACCTGCGCTCTTATGCAGAAGGAGATAAGCAAGACACGAAAGACCATACAGCAGCGTACAGCATGGAGAATTGACGGCACACTGAGAGAGTTTGCGAAGTTCCCGACGGTAGACCTGTGGTTTGATTATCCTGTTCATTCTGTTGATACATCCGGTATTCTCAAAGACGCTGCGGAAGAAGAAAAACGTCCGTTCTTTGAACGCGCCACAGCAAAGAGAAAAGAAAAGGCTGCCGATCAGAACGAGAAGAACCGTATCAAATTTGAAAACGCAATAAACTTTTGCAATGACGGAGAAGCTCCAACGGTTAAACAGGTAGCGGAGTATCTTGATATGAAGGAACGCACCGTTCGGAGTTGGATAGATAAATATGATTATAAAATTGATAAAAATACACATACAATTGCGAAGAATTGTGATGAATAATATCTTGCAAGCACCATAAAATTTACGGTCAATGTAAGAGTGCATTTTTGCAAAGACCTATGGTCAATGAAAAAATGTAAGAGTGCAAGCACCATAAAATTTACGGTCAATGTAATGCGGCAAACACCATAAAATTTATGGTCAATGTAATGCGGCAAAGACCCCTATCTACTACGTATATAGTCCGCTGCGCTCACGTCACGCTCGGACGGTAGGTGACCCGCCTTGAAGTCGGCGGTCACCCCTACCGAGCATGACGTGACAAAAGCCCGAAATCAAAAAAAGAGAGAGTGATGAAAGCGCAGAGCCTGCGCTCCCGATTTAGTTTTTGGAGAGAAAAATAGTTCCGACAGTTCATTTCTTTCAAAGAGTAATTCGGGACCGGCAGCTTGCCGGCACAATTTTTTATGGCTATGATGCCGCCGACCGTCACGGCACAGGAACACAAAGTCATGGTAAAAAACGGTAAGCCGGTATTTTATGACCCGCCTGCGGTTCTGGGCGCAAGAAACACGCTCAAGGCAAGTCTTGTGAAATACAGACCGGATAAACCGTATTCTGCAGGAGTACGGCTGATAGTCAAGTGGCTGTTCCCCAAGGGCAGACACCAGAACGGAGAGTACCGCACAACAAAGCCGGACACCGACAATTTACAGAAGCTTCTAAAAGACTGCATGACGCAGACCGGCTTCTGGAAGGACGATGCTCTTGTTGCGAGCGAGATAGTCGAAAAATTCTGGGCGGATATTCCGGGGATATGGATAAGAATAGAACCGCTTGAGGAGGGCACGTTATGAAGAAGAAATGCTTTGTTAATCCGCATTGCATTTACGACTGTCCGAACTTTGCAACAGATCGGATAAATGATAAATACGGATACGGTATCGCAGATGATATGGGGCTTGAAGAAGTCAAGTGCAAATACTGCCATTATGAAACCGGTGAATGTGAAGACTGTCTGTTTTATGGAAGCAAAGACTGTCCGGAGAAAGGAGTTTGAAAAGCAATGGTTTTTTTCTTAGGGCTGCTTATAGGCGCAGCAGTCGGATTTTTTACCGCCGGACTGTTAGGGGCGAATAATGAGCACAGATAGAGGAAGGAAGGTATAGGGATTGACCGCAAAAGAATATCTCACGCAGGCTATTGCCATTGAAAAGCTGATAGCATCAAAAAAACGGCTGCT
>JAFTCS010000127.1 GCA_017454565.1 Clostridia bacterium | reverse complement strand
GGGCAATGAAGCTTCAGGATACCGAGGCAGATTTCCGCTTTATTAACGGGCTTAACGGGAAAAAGATCATAATGAAGGGAAACCACGACTACTGGTGGACGACCAAGGCAAAGATGGACAAATATCTTGCCGAAAAAGGCTTTTCCACTATGTCGATACTGCACAACAACTATTTTGTTTGTGACGGTACGGCTGTCTGCGGTTCGCGCGGCTGGTTTTATGATGCCGAGACCGATGCGGATATGCTTATCCTCAACCGTGAGGTGGGCAGGCTGCGCATGAGCATTGAGCCGGCTGTAAGCGACGGTTTTGATCCGGTGGTTTTCCTGCATTATCCGCCCATATACAATAATATGGAGTGCGATGAGATACTCAGTGTGCTCAGGGAGTACAACATAAAGAAATGTTTCTATGGTCACATTCACGGCGGCAATGCGGCAAAGAGGGCATTCATAGGTGAGAAGTACGGTATAAGCTTCCGGCTGATTGCCTGTGACTATCTTGGCTTCATGCCTCTGTCTATTCGATAATGACAAGCTCCCGTGTGCCTGACGGGGCATAATAATGTTATTGTTCCCGCCTTTTTACTGTCGGCATAAAATGACAAAAACCGGCAAAATACTGTGTAAATTTTCAGACATACTCGACGAAACAAGAAAAAACAGGGAATAATCAGAGAAAAAAGGTCTGTAAAACTTGATAATCGGACAAGTATGTGTTATAATAGATATTGATTTTTCAGTTTTAAATGGAGGAAGACAAAATGAAACTCATTTCATCAAACAATGTTGAGACCAACCGCTACGAGCTCGTTATCGAGATCGACGGCGACACCTTTATGAAGGCAGTAAACGCTGTCTATAAAAAGCAGGTCAAGAACATCAACATCCGCGGCTTCAGAAAGGGCAAGGCTCCCCGCTCTATCATTGAGAGAGAGTACGGCGAGGGCGTTTTCTATGAGGATGCACTCAAGGAGCTCTATCCTCAGGCGATCGCTGATGCTGCCGAGGAAGCAGGTCTTGCACTTGTAAAGGACAAGATCGACCTTGACGTTGAGAAGGCAGGCCGTGACGGCGTTACCCTGAAGGCAGTCGTTACCGTTGAGCCTGAGGTTACAGTTGAAAATTACAAGGGTATTACCTATAAGCCTATGTCTCTTGAGATCACCGACGAGGATATTGACAAGGAGATCGACAAGGTTCGCGACAGAAACAGCCGTATGGTTACAGTTGAGGACAGAGAGGCAGCTATGGGTGACATCGCCGTTATCGACTTCAAGGGTCTTAAGGACGGCGTTGCATTTGAGGGCGGCACAGCCGAGAACTACAGCCTTACACTTGGCAGCGGTTCCTTCATCCCCGGTTTTGAGGATCAGGTAGCAGGCCACAAGGCAGGCGAGGAGTTCACTATTGATGTGACTTTCCCTGAGGATTATCAGGAAGAGAGCCTTAAGGGCCAGCCTGTTCAGTTCGAGATCAAGCTCCATGAGATCAAGACAAAGGAAATGCCTGAACTTGACGATGATTTCGTAAAGGACGTCAGTGAGTTCGATACAGTAGACGCTTACAAGGCTGACCTTAAAGAAAAGCTTGCAGAGACAAGAAAGGGCGCTGCCGAGGATGACAAGGAGCGTCAGGTAGCTGACAAGCTCCGTGAGCTGCTGCAGGCAGAGGTTCCTGAGGCTATGTATGAAAATCAGGTAGACTACCTTGTAGACGAGTTCGAGATGAGACTCAGGAGCCAGGGTATTGACCTGAAGACATACATGCAGTACACAGGCCTTACAGACGAGAAGCTTCACGACACCTACTATGACAGGGCTGTTTCTCAGGTAAAGGTCAGACTTGCACTCAAGAAGATCGCCGAGCTTGAAGGTCTCAGACCCAGCGAGGAGGATGTTGAGAACAAGTTCAACGAGATGGCAGAAACCTATAAGGTGGATGTTTCAAGAGTAAAGGCAGCTTTCTCTGCAAAGGATATTGCAGATGACCTTGCAGTAGAAAAGGCTCTCCAGTTTGTTAAGGACAACGCTGTTGAAGAGCAGTAAAATCACTGTAATATAAACGATATTGACGATCCCGAAATACTTTCGGGGTCGTCTTGTATAAAGAATAAACGCTGTGTCAATAATCTGCACAGACGAAACGGAGGTAATTCTATGGCAACAATTCCTTATGTCATTGAACAGACCAACAGAGGCGAGCGCTCATACGATATCTATTCCAGACTTCTGAATGACAGGATAATAATGCTCACCGAAGAGGTCAATAATGTTACGGCAAGTCTTATCGTTGCTCAGCTCCTGTACCTTGAGGGTCAGGACGCTACCAAGGATATCAGCCTTTATATCAACAGCCCCGGCGGTTCTGTTACCGACGGTATGGCTATCTATGACACCATGCAGTACATCAAGTGTGACGTTTCAACTATCTGCATGGGTATGGCCGCAAGCATGGGCGCATTCCTGCTTTCAGCAGGTACAAAGGGCAAGCGCTTTGCTCTGCCTAACAGCGATATTATGATCCACCAGCCCAGCGGCGGTGCACAGGGTCAGGCTACGGATATTATGATCCACGCAGACCACATTATTCAGACAAAGCAGAAGCTAAATGCTATCCTTGCGGCTAACACAGGACAGCCCATTGAGGTTATCGCAAGAGATACTGAACGTGATAACTTTATGACCGCCCAGCAGGCTCTGGAGTATGGTCTTATAGACAAGGTCATCACACATCGATAAGGAGTTGCGCAAATGGCAAACAAGGACGAATCCAAAAAGAATATATACTGCTCATTCTGCGGAAGATCCCAGGATGTTGTGGGAAAGATGATATCAGGCGGCAACGCTTTTATCTGCGATGAGTGTGTGAAGCTTTGCACCTCTATCCTGAAAAATGACCCGGAGCTGCGCTCTGTGGACGAGCTGAGCGCTGATATGGATGAGCTGCCGAAGCCCATGGAGATGAAGGCTAAGCTTGATGAATATGTTATCGGCCAGGAGGATGCGAAAATCGCGCTGGCTGTCTCTGTGTACAACCATTACAAGAGGATAAACAGCATTGAGGACAGCGATGTTGCCCTGAACAAGAGCAACGTGCTGCTCCTGGGACCCTCAGGTGTGGGTAAAACCTTGCTTGCCCAGACTCTTGCCAGAATACTTGACGTTCCTTTTGCTATTGCCGATGCTACTACTCTTACCGAGGCAGGATATGTGGGCGAGGACGTTGAGAATATACTTTTGCGCCTTATTCAGGCTGCTGATTTCGATATTCCCAGAGCCGAAAGAGGCATCATCTATGTTGACGAGATAGACAAGATCGCCAGAAAGTCCGAGAATCCATCTATTACCCGTGATGTAAGCGGAGAGGGCGTACAGCAGGCTTTGCTGAAGATACTCGAAGGTACGGTATCAAACGTTCCGCCTCAGGGAGGAAGAAAGCACCCGCAGCAGGAGTTCATACAGATAGACACCACAAACATTCTGTTTATCTGCGGCGGTGCCTTTGACGGCCTTGAAAAGACTGTTGAGAAGCGTATGGGCTCGTCTGCACTTGGTTTTAACGCTGAGATCAAGACAAAGAAAGAGCTTGACACCACAAGCTGGATGTCAGACGTTATCCCGCAGGACCTTGTAAAATTCGGACTTATTCCCGAACTGGTGGGCAGACTTCCCGTTATTACCGCCCTTAACGGACTTGACGAGGATTCGCTGGTTCGCATCCTGAGAGAGCCGAAGGATTCTCTTGTGAAGCAGTATACCAAGCTGTTCGACATGGACGGCGTTGAGCTGGTATTTGAGGACGACGCACTGCGCGAGGTCGCTAAGAAGGCCATTGAAAGACATACCGGCGCAAGAGGTCTGCGTTCCATAATGGAGGAGACGCTCAAAAAACTCATGTACGAGATCCCCTCTGATGAGATGGTCATAAAGGTGACTATCACCGCCGACACGGTAAGGGACGGTGCCGACCCGATACTGGAAAGGTCAAAGACCAAGCGTGTGAAGAAATACACCGGCAATCGCAAGGCAGCCGCCAGAAAGAAATCCAGACGCGGTTACGCTTAATGCTACTATCACTTAAAACGATAGATATATCGTGGCTTTGCCCCAAACCCCACCAAGGGGCTACTTGCCCCTTGGAACCCCCGGCAGGGACGCAGTCCCTGCACCCGTTTTTGTATACTGTTTTATTGAATAATACCTGAATCCGTGAAACTCTCCAAAGAATAGATTTCGTTTTCGGTGGGTGTCGGGAGGGACTTTTTCGCAAAAGTCCCTCCTGACTCGCTCGCCGCAGAGAGCGAAACACTCAATCATCCAAGCCGGGCAGAGCGCACCCATTGGGTGATATTCAAAGAATAAAACTTTTGATTGTATCGCTCAGTTTATCCTGCTTTCAGCATTTTTTCTGTTCAAGTTTCACGGATTCAGGTAATAGTATAATAAACAGTCCGCGCACGAAAAAATATTGAAAAAAACACAGACCGATGGAGCATTTACGCTCCGCCGGTCTGTGTTTTTTTGCGCTTTTTGAAGTTTACTATGAAGATGCCCGAACAAACAAGCAGCAGGGACAGAATATTCGTAACGGTGAAAATATTCTCGCTGAGAAACACCGCCGACCACATGGCTCCGAAAACCGGTATAAGCAGATTGTACACCGCGACCCGGCTCACATCGTTGTGAAAGAGCAGCATTGTCCAGAGCCTGAAGGCCACACCTGCCATTGCCGCCAAATAGAGCAGCAGCCACACACATCCCTGTTCATAGAAAATAAGCTTTCCGCCGCATATAATGCCTGTCAGCATAAGAGCGCCGCCGCCGAAAATAAGCTGCCATGCCGAGATCTGCACCGGGCTGCGTCCGGCGGATATCCTCTTGCTGAGGACGTTTCCGGCCGCTCCGGACAGATTGGATAGTATGACCAGTCCGTCGCCGAGCAGAACAAAACCTCCAAGACCGTCGCCGCCTGAATTCATTATTATTATGCCTGTCAGACCGATAACGCACCCCAGCAGTTTTTTAAGGGTGAGTTTGTCGCTTTTGAAAACAAAAGCAGAGATAATGACCGACCCGAATGCGGATACCGATGTCAGTACCGCAGACTTTGTTCCGCTGACCCGCACAAGCCCTATGTAGAGCAGCAGGTACTGCATGTATGTCTGGAAAAAGCCCAGTGCAGCCACAGGCAGAATGTCGCTGCGGTGAAGCTTCATTTTACTTTTCTCTTTAAATATTCCGATGACCAGCACAATGATGCCCGCAAGCAGAAAGCGCGCACCCGCAAATATAAGCTTTGACGGGATATCCTCCGCGTCAATGCGGAAAAGCTCGTAGCCCATTTTTATGCACGGAAAGGCCGAACCCCACATAAGTGTGCACAGTACCGAAATGCCCGCAACAAAGAGTGTGCTGCTTTTAATGCGGCTCTTTGACGGCCTGATATCAGTTTTCGTTGTTGTCGAATCTTTCAAGGAAATTATGCTCCTCGCCTTCAAAATAGTATCCGATGACCGTGCTGAGGTTTACCCGCTCAACACTGCGGAAAATGTTCATTTCAACCTGCGGGTTGACTTTTTTCAGCTCGCGTATGAGCAGCTTTATCTCCTGGCGTTTTGATGTGCCTGTTCCGTCAAGCATGG
Source organism: Clostridia bacterium (assembly GCA_017454565.1). Taxonomy (GTDB): domain Bacteria; phylum Bacillota; class Clostridia; order Oscillospirales; family Acutalibacteraceae; genus UBA1213. The sequence continues at coordinate 1,008 of JAFTCS010000127.1, read as the reverse complement.
CGTTTTGTTCGGTAAACCGGCAGGCGCACTGTAAAAAATCCAGTTTATTATAGTTCTTCCATGAAATTATATCCTTTTCACGGATATAATACATGGGGCGTATAAGCTCCATACCTTCAAAGTTTGTGCTTTTTATCCGCGGCATCATGGTCTGCACCTGTGCGCCGTAGAGCATGCCCATGAGTATGGTTTCAATTACATCGTCAAAGTGGTGCCCCAGAGCGATCTTTTTGCATCCAAGCTCCTGCGCCTGCTTATAGAGATGGCCCCGGCGCATCCTTGCGCAAAGATAACACGGATTTTTTTCGATATTCATAACTGAGCTGAAAATATCGGTGTCGAAAATTCTGATGGGTATTTCAAGAATTTCCGCATTCTGTATTATTTTCTGCCGGTTTGCAGGATTGTATCCGGGGTCCATAACGATAAACTCCATGTCAAAGGGATAGTCGCCGTGGCGCGAAAGCTCCTGCATGAGCTTGGCAAGAAGCATAGAGTCCTTGCCACCCGAGATACACACGGCAATCCTGTCGCCCCGGCTTATCAGGCGGTAATCCTTGACGGCTCCTATGAATTTATGGAAAAGTGTCTTTTTGTATTTTGTGATGATGCTGTGCTCTGCTGCATTGAATTTTTCCATTTTGGTCACTCCGTACAAAATTGCCGTGCGGAAAGAACGGCAAGCAAATTATAGCATTATAAAAATGACATGTCAACCTATGCTTTCCCCGCTGCCGAAAGTTGATTCTGTGCGGCAGTTACATGGGAAATAACCCTTTCCTAAAACCGCTGATTATCATAAAAAGCTTATGCGGCTTTGCGAATTCAGCTTTCGGGGGTGTCGGGGGCAGGGCAACCGCACGAAAACAATTGTAAATTTTGTTTATTTGCTCCAAAAGTTAAACGTCCTGCCTCTCGGCAGGGAGCAGTTTTATCCGTGCGGTCCGTAGGGGACGCCCTCTTGTGCAGGGCGTCCCCTCTGTCAAAACAGTCCACTGGACTGTTTTG
>JAFTCS010000126.1 GCA_017454565.1 Clostridia bacterium | reverse complement strand
TCGCTGTCATACTCGGCGGTTTTGCTTACAGCAAAGTTTGTGTCCTCCGGATCCAGCTTGACGCCGAAGCGCACCACGTCACCCGTTTCCGGTTCGTATGGCTCTCCATTTTCGTCTATCGACACATATATCTTACAGGTCGTGCCCTTCGGGATATGTAATTCGTTTTCGTACATTTTCATCTCCTCCTTGCCGTTCCGCTGATAAAGCTGTTGACTATCCTTTGCAGCGGCTTTTGCTTTGGTGTTCCGAAAGTCAGCGCAATGCTTTTCTGACCCTGACTGTAGCTTTTCGTGACTTCGGTTATCTGACGCTTATACAGGTTTCCCGTAAAGTCATCCATGACCGTCACATAATCGCCGACATTATACTCGGTGCCGTATCCGGAGGACGCCGCCGCCTCAATCGCAAAGCTATGTGTCTCTACATTGTCGGCAACCTCGCGGAGAACGTATTTCTCAAAGTAATCCGCGTCGTCACCGGTTGAGGATGCACCGACCGTCACAGTGCACTCGCGCCTGAGTACGCGGGCGGCCTGAGCTGTGTCCCGGTGCACGAGTACGGCCTTTTCGTTGCTGTCAACAGCGTAGATCTCGTTATACAGGTCTGTCACACCATGTTCACAGGACAGAGAAAGCACGTTTCTGCGGCTCACTGCGAAAACGACTCTCGGACGGTCACTCTGCTCGTGGCTCCGGTCAGTGCCGTTTATCAGTTCGACCTCAAAGCCGCCGGATGCCAAGACACCATGCACGTCGTATCCGATACCGGCATTTTCGCACAGATTTCCAACTATATCCGAGAGATATTCAAGCCGCGCCATGTAGCTGTCGGAGGTCAGGCCATTGACACCTGTCACTGTCGCGCTGATCGGCAGTATCCGCTTGACGTTGGACGGGATGATGGCATTGCCATCTAAGTAATGCTGGATACAGGCTTTTGTGGTGCCGGTCGCAATGTCATATCCCTGACCGCCCGGGATGTTCTGGTCGTCATACAGCGACACACGGGTACTCAATAACCCCTTCATGTCCGTACCGGAAAGAGTGATAGTCTTTCCGTCATACTGTATCGACTGCACGCAGAGCCAGTCACCGTCATAGAGGATCGTGCCGTTAAGCTCCATCAGGTCAAGCAGATCAGCGTCAAAAGGCAGTATCAGGGTGAATTGCCCGATTTTTGTAAATTGCTTTGTATACTCATATCTTACTATTCTGTCACTCACAAACAGCCTGTCATTATTGAAATAGCTCCATCTGCTGTAAGTGTTAGAGTATGTCGGCATTTTGAAAAATTTCGCGAACATTTTATACCTCCCCCGCCGAAAGGCGGTAGTAACTCACTGTCGGGCGGTTCTCTGACGTGAACGTACCGGTGCAGACAAAGTAATTCTGACCGTATCTGATAAGCGCCCGGTCGATAGCCGCCCGGACGTCTATCACCTGATCGCACTTTGTGCCATCTGCTTTGGTGACTTTCATGGTCTGTACGTCTATCCACACAGGATAATTCCGCGCAGACACCGTGAACGCTGGTGTCTGGTCACTCCATGAGTCCCCCGACGTGCGCCGGTGCTGAGTCGCCAGCATGACAGTCGACTCGTTCGCCGGAACGCAAATCACAGGCGGTATGTCAAAAGGACAGTCTGAAGCTATCAGCGTTGTGTTGGAGTCAAGCGTTACACTCTGCTCTGTGCCCCTGCGCCAGTAAGGATAGTCGGCAACAAAGTCCACATTCCAGCGCCAAACATAGTGCACATCAGGGTCACGTTTAAAAACCGGGATGTCCTGCGGATAGCACTCTATCCGGTAAGTGTCGGTCTCGGTTGTCACGGTCAGGGTGCCCTGAGCAAGCACGCTAAAAATTGACACAAGCTCACGATGAAAGTAACTATCGTTCTGCCTGTCCTTCCATGCAAAGGTGCAGGGGATAGGCTTCGGACCAAGATGGTGCTCAATGGTAGTCTGACCGTCAGCTGCCGCAAGGGACTTCACAGTGTGAATGCCCGTTATTCCTGTCATGTCGATGTATTCGCAAAAAAGCACACGGTTGTCAAAGACTATTTCCTGCCCGAGAGCATTTTTCCATTTAACTTTTTTTAGCTGTCTCATACTCCTATCTCCTTTAATAGCTTTGCAAGCACCTGGTCGCCGTTCAGACCGTTTTGAACTATTGTAACATTCACGCTTTTACTGTTGTTAGCAACTCTCTGGTCGTAAGTCTGATTTCCGGCTATGTATGCCATGCGGTCAGCAAACTGCGTTTTCATGGCGTTGAGTCCGGCTATAGCCTGTGAATTCCTGTCCTGTACAGCTGTCGCGCCGGACGTCAGAGCCGCTTTCTGAGCTTCGATATTCCGGGAATAGTCAGCGTCATACTGTTCATTCAGAATGTCCTGCCTGCGCCTTTCAAGCTCATGCCGGGTGAAGTCATCAAGCTGCTTGTAGGTCAGCTTTGCGTTGATGACTGCCAGCTCCTGCTGACGTCTGGCGTCCTCTTTTTCCTCGCTGCGCTTTTTCATCACGGCGTCAAGGGCGGCTATCTGCTTGTCAGCGCTGTCTTTGGCGGCCTCTGATTCTTTTTCGTAAAGCTCTATCTTGCCGTCCACAAGCTTTTTGTAGGCTGCAAGTGCAAGGCTCTGAGCTTCGGAAAGTCTCTTTTCTTCGGCAGTCGCTGCGGATCCGCCGCCCGACCCGGAGCCGGATGAACCTGACGGCTTGTAAAGGTCGCTGTAGTTCATACTCCGCGCCGCCGCTATCTTGCTTTCAAGGCCGGCTTTGATGGCGTTGTTCCTTGCAAGCTGAGCCTGTAAGCCTGTCAGTTCAGCAACGGGTCCCATTGAGTTGAGCACAGAGGAGAGCGCGTTGCCGATACTCGGATGAAGTACAGCGTTCACAGCGAGTACGGTTGCTTCAAGTAAACGGTAGGCCGCCATCTGCTGCTCGATGTTTTTTATGGTCGCTTCAGTCTCCCGGTTTGATGCGTCAATGTTGTCTATGGCCTTCTGCTGAGTGAGTATGTAGTCGGCTCTCTTTGCTTCAAAAAGATGCTCCAGAGCTTTGCGTTGTAGGTCGGCATTGTCACCGGCGGCAAGCAGCTCCGCGCCAAGCTCCGGGTACTTGTCAATAAGATCAAGCACCGTGTCAAGAGTAAGCGCCTGACCCTCTTCAAGCTGCTGCATAGAGCTTGCAAGGCTCGACATTTCGGAACGGAGAGAGGAGCTTTTACTTTTCAGGCTGTCAAGTTCCTTTGAAAGGTCTGCGGCCTTTTCGGCAGCTTTTTCGGTTTCTTCACCCGCGTCATCGACAGCTTTTCCGGAATTTTCCACGGTTTTGATGTAGTCCTGATACTCCTTTTTAGTCTCTTCCAGAACCTTGCCGACTTTTTCAATTTCTTTTTCGTATGCGTTTTGTTCGCGCTCAAGCTCTCCTATGACTTCGCGCTGCTTTTTCAGGGCGTTTTCCGCTTCTGCGTCAAAGCTGTAGAAGCCGTTTTTGTCCCGGGACATACGGCCTTGCTTTTCGTACTCCTTTTCCATTTCGACAAGCTTTATGCGCGCTTCACCAAGCTGGATGTTATGCTCTTCCAGCTTTTTCGTCAGGTCATCATACGAGTTGACAGCCTCTTTTATAGTGTCCTCGTAATGCTCGTACTTTGCCTGCTTTATCAGCTTATCAAGATAGATGTCGATCTCCCCGGACAGGTCCTTGTAAGCACCCGTCTGATCTCTGAGCTGTGATGTAGTCAGTCCAAGCTGACTCGCAAGCTTTCCGGATATCTCGGTAAGACGGTTTTTTTCTTCGGCTGTAAGGTTTGCTCTTTTGCGCAGAGTATCATACTCGTCCTGCAAGACTTTCAAGACCTCACCCTCAGCCTTTACCGATGATACCCCGCTGTCGGTACGCTCCTGCAAGTCACGCAGAGCTGAGGTGTAGGCCTCAGCTTTTTCTTTTGCCGCTTCGACCTTGCGGTTGTACTCGTCTATGACCTCAGTGCTGTCCTTTTCGGCATTATACAGCGACACTAAAGCTGTAGTCAGTCCGATCACAACGGAAATGGCAGCTCCCGCCGCGCTCAGCTTTGAGATGGAGGCTCCAAGCGCACCGGTGGCCGCCGCTGCCGCCGTTGCCGCACTGGTCAGTGCCTTTATGACATTGACTGCGCTTGTCACCACATTAGAGATAGACATAGCAAGCTTAAAGGCTATCATGCCCTTGACAGCCGCACCGATAGCGTCCCGGTACTCCCATACAAACTTGATGATGTTTTTCAGCGCATTGGCGGCCTCCTTGATACCCTTGCCAATTTCAGCAGCAATATTTTTCAGCTCTCCACTCTGCACCATCTCATTGATATCATCAAGCAGCTCGTCAGCTACATCAAGCAGACCGTCAAGCGCCGGGGTCATCTCCGACGCCGCAAGATTCTTTATAGCCTCGCCTTTGGCTTTCAGGGCGTCGACCTTATCGTTGAAAGCGTTCAGGCCGTTCAGTGCGTCCTGTGAAAGTATAAGTCCGGCTCTCTCCGCCTGATCTCCGATCTCTTTAAGTGCCTGTGCACCGCCCATGATAAGCGGGTTAAGCTCCTGGGCACTCTTGCCGAAGATGTCCATAGCAAGGGCATCGCGCTCGGTCTCATTTCCGACCTTGCCTAAAGCGTCTATGACCTCATAAAATACTTCCTGACGGTCACGGAGTGCGCCTGTGCTGTCAGTGACCTTGATTTTCAGGGTGTCAAACGCTGCGGCTGCCGCCTTTGACGGCTCGGCCATGTTGCGGGTCAGCTTGGCAAGTGAACCGGAAAGAGTGTCCACAGAAACGTCTATCAGGTCGGTGGCATACATGAACTTTTGCAGCTCATCAGTGCCTATGCCGGTCACTTTGGCAAGCGTGTTGATATCGTCAGCCCACTGTGCCGCACCCTTTGTGTACGCAAAAATGCCGGCCACACCGGCAGTCACCGCCGCTGTGATCGTAGCTATCTGCTTGGCCAGATCTGCGCCGGCGGCTTTGGCACTGCTCATGCTTGTAGTCAGCTCAGAAAACGCTTTCTTCTGGTTATCGATAGCCTTATTAGTGGCGTCGATGTTGTTCTGTATCTGCGCCTGCTGAAGCTTGAGCTTTTCAAGTGCGTCCTTATCGGTCTTGATGGAAGCCGTCAGCTCGTCAAGGCGTTTCTGCTGCTCTTCGGTGGTCTTTCCGGTGCGCTTGATCTCCGCATTGATGGCGTTGATCTCTTTCTGAGCGTCCCTGATCTCCTTTGAGAGCGCTTTCTGTTCGCGCTTGTTGTCGGACATCTCATTTTTGAGGTCCTTGAGCTGCTTTGAAAACTGCGAAAGAGCTGAGGCGTTATATTTCGTTAAAAACGATGTTGTAAAACTTCGACCGCTTGACAAACTCGCACCCCCTTAATCGTCGTCGTCAAACTCCTGCACCGCTTCGGCGGCTTCTTTTTTTCCTGTTACTTCCAGGTAACAGTCTATCCTCCCGGCTATCTCTCTGTTGGTGCTGTTCCAGAATTCGCGCTCGGGGCGGTGCATTACGTCAACGTACATCGCCCTCTGGTGCCCTTCGTGGAAAGCTTTGACAGGCTTTTCCGCACCCTGCGGGCAAGGTTCGGGCATGGACTGTACCACTGCCGTTATCAGCTCAAGCCTCAGCAGCGGAAGGTCTTCGGCTTTTATAAGCTCCCCCAGATCCGCAAGCGCAGGCTTTACAAAGTCAAAATCCCGGTGCTCTACGGCCTTCCGGTTCTCCGGCAGACTACAGGAGCCTGCCCGGCAAAGCTGCAAAACGGTATCTATATCCCACTTGATATAGTCTGTTTTCAGGATCTCATCAAGCGGCTTGTAGGTCATCTCAAGGCACAGCAGCGCATTGAGCGAGAACCTCACTTGAAGCTCTCGCCCGGCTATATGCAGAACGCTGTAGTGTCTGTCTATATCCCTCAGCATCACTCAGACGGGGTGATCGTCACCCTAATAGTCTTGCTCAGTGTCAGGCCGGCAGCGTCCGTTGCCACCATTTTAAACTCCACATCTGTGGCAACGGGGAAACTAAACGCAAAACCGGTAGCAGCAGTGCGGTCATCCCATGTATCCGAGCCTGCGGTGCGCGTGTAAAACGCGTATGTATAGGGTCCTGTGCCGCCTATTGCTGCGCCGGTGAACGTGAAGGTTTCACTATCGGTTATGACATCACCGTTGTTGAGTGCAGTCGTTCCCTGCTTAACAACGCAGTTGTTGACCATACCGCTGCCGATATATTCAGCGTTTGCGTACCAATTTTCAATAAAGTCGCGGCCTGCCTGAGTTCTGGGATCCACCTCGATCCTCACAGACTTTACGCCCATGCGGGTGTTCTGCGAGCAGGTGCCGCGCAGTGTAGGCATGCTGTAGGCAAGTCCCCCGTTCTCCTGCTGTGTGACGTCCTCCTGATGCTTCTGAAAGACTGTCTTCATCCACTTTCTGAGGTTCAGCATGCCGTTTCTTTTTTCGGCGGCTGTTGCTACACAGAAATATGGCGGGATATCTTCACCTGTCGAGACCGAGGCACCCGCAGAGTTCAGAGTCTCACCGTAAAGCAATGGTCTCTCATCATCTGCAAGGTGATGTACGCCAAGTTCCAGAGTCTCGTTTCCCTCACTGATCGCGTCCTCAACCTTTACTCCGTCACCATAAAGCGGTGTGCTGTTTGTCTCAACGCCGTTTCTATAGGTCGTGAGTCTTTTGGTGAAGTCAAGTATACCCGTCGTGCCGTTGGCTGCGTATGTCTCGTTGTCCTCGTCAGTCATCTTCCACATTTTCAGCCATTTACAATTTTTAAAAGGTCGTTTATTGCTCAAATCTCATTCTCCTCTTCATCATAGTCATAAAAAAACTCGATAATTCTTCTATAGTATCCCGGGAAACTGTTTGTCATGCCGTAACTCCCGCTGCGCCTGATAAAATCGTTCTCGGTAAAAAGTGCAGTCAGGTCTCTTCCGAAAGAGTTAGCTCTGTCGGCTTTTTTCCTGCCTGTCGTATATATATTAACGGTGACGCTGTAGGTCGTCACCAGCTCAACGCCCTCGCCGTGCAGCTTGGGAACATCGTAAACGCTGTAAGTAATAAACAGCTCCGGCGAGTTCTCCGGCAGTTCGGGACTGCCCTCGTAAAAAGGCACATTCAGCTCTGAAAGCAAGCCATTCAGTAAATCATGGAAGCTCATAGTGGTCATTCTCCTAACTTGTCGATCTCGCGGTTATATGCTGAGATCACTCTTTCGGCCGCCTTGTCCTTGACGTTATCAAAGCCCCTGCGGATATGTGAAACGGGTTGTATAGCACCCTTTTTGACCTTTACGCGCCTGCCGTTGCGGGACTGCGTTATGGTCTCGCTGCGGCGCTGATTAGAGCTTGAACCCGGACGCCCGAACTCATAGGTCATGCCCACGACTCCGGGATTGAAGCCGTCTTCATCAGTGAAAAAAGCATCGTCCTGATATCCGGAAGAAATACCCAGCCCGCCGCCTTTTTCAAAGATTTCTCCCTCTCTGATGTACGGCGTAAGCTTGCCACCGACTTTTTCACCTGAGATACAGCGTTTCTGCTCCTGCGCGATCATTGCTCCGGCTTCGTGCATCGCCGTTCTTAAAGCCCTGTTGACATTCTCGTTCATAAGGTCAAGCTGCCGGATAAAGTCATCCAGATCGGGAAATTCGCAGGAGATAAAATCATCAGACATTTCCTACCCCCTCGCCGCAAGTATCTTCACATACTCGTCATTCATGGCGGCACCCGCTGTCTCAATGCGGTACTGCCGACCGCCGAAAATACAACGGTTGTACTCGTCCGTTTCAAACTCGCTGCGCCACATGTAGATCACATAGTCAACATAACGGTTTGCGGCTGCGGCCTGAAAATGCAGCGCGGCAGAGGGCGGCAGAACCGCCGCCCATACCGTCTTACTGGATTCAACGACCTCGTCGCCATTGCTGCCGTAGCTCTGCGACACCCTTTGCAGGGTCACGCGGCTATTCATCTCCATCACGATCATCCCTTTCAAGATATGATTGTGTCAGTGACAGAGCATCCCGCAGATCGTTGAAGCACTTTTCAAAGCGTTCACCCTTGCCGAGATAGTCCCACTGCCACTTGAGATAAAGCTCGCCGGCTTTGCGGATGAGTGGCTTTCTCATGTCGGTGTCAATGCCCACGCGTTCAAGCTCTGACATGCACGCAAACAGGTTGTCCATAGCCTCGCGGCTCAGAGCAATATCCTCATCGCTCAGGCGAAGTTTTTGAAGCAGCTCAAACGACAGCAGCTCTATATCCTGCTGCGTCATCATGTGCCGGATACCTTGAGCACTACGAGAGAGCCGTTGTCTACAAGCTTGCCGTCTACAAGCATGGCTGCCTTTCTGATCGTAGCGTCAGTATCGTTGTCCTCGTACTGCTTGACCGTCAGATTGAGGTTGATATTGAGGATATAGTCTTTCGGATTCACGATACCCGCAAAGGTAGTATCCGCAGAAGGTGAAGCGGCAAAATCGGCCACCTTGTCAGTGATGACCACCTCACGACCGAGAAGATAGCGCTCAGGCTTGCCGCCCAGACCGTAGTTGACTCTTCCAACAGGCTGCCCGTCATCATCTACCATCCCCATAAACGACATAAAGCTCTTCTTACTCATGATCCAGACTGCGCCGTTTTCGTACTGTGAGGGAAGTGCAGCCTCAGCGTTGACAAGTACGCTGTAGCTCAGACCCGCACCTTTGGCAATAGTGAGAAGCTGACCGCTGACAACTGCCTGCTTGCCGCTTGCGTTATTGAGAATGCCAAGGGGCTGAGTTGTGCCGTTGCCGTTGATGATGGCGTCGTCAATGGCGTTAGCCATAGCGGTACCGATGAGGTTGACCACAAAGGTCTCGAAAGCCGACAGGCTCATTGTCTCCACTTCGAGGGAGGCAGCGATAGCGATCCTCAGCTTGTGGTAAGTAAAGGTGATGCTGCCGGTGGTAATAGCTTTCTTCTCACTGCCTGCATTTTCATTGACCCATGAAGCTGTAGGCTTGACACTTACTGTCGGGATAGACAGGCCGCCCTTGTAGTTGGTTTTTGTAACAAGGTTGTACATAACCGACTCGGTTTCCAGCTTAGCGATGATCCTGTCAAGTACAACTGTTGGGATGACCGCGGCGGCTGTGGATGTGGTAGTCGTAGCGTCCTCATTACGGAGTATCTCGCTCCTGACGCCATTCATAACATAATTCATAAAAGCATTACGATATTCAAGGGAGTTGAGCCCCGTTTCTGTATTGTTCATTTTGACATCTCCATTCTTAATGTTTTCAAGTGTTGTGGTGCTCTCATTTCCAAGCTCCGCCCTGAGATTGGCGGCCTGTCTTGCTTGAAGCTCAAACTGTTCGTCAAGAGCTTCAAGCTCCTGCTTTTTTTGCTCTGCGCCTTTGATATCACCGCTGTCAAGCAGTGCTCTCATATCAGTCAGCAGAGCACTTTTTTTATTCCGGAATTCTTCTTTATTCAATAGTCGCTTTCTCCTTTTCTATAAAGTCGAGTAATGCCCGCTTACGGGCTTCACAGCGCGCACGCTGATCGTCAGTGACCATCCGGCAGTAGCCGTTAGTCAGCGTATTAACGCCGCTTACGCGGTCACAAAAGCCAAGTTCTACAGCCTTTTGTGCCGGGAGCCACGTCTCCTCGTTCATCATGCCGAGCAGTTCGTCTTTGCTCTTGCCCGTCTTGATCTGATAGGCAACGCATACGGCTTCATCAGCAGCAGACAGCACGCCCGCTGTGTGCTCCATAGCATTTTTGTCGCCGTAGGTTCCGGCCGCTACGTTGTGTATCATGACCAGTGATGTCGGCGAGATCTCGCACTCACGGGCGCACATGATGACGGACGCCGCGCTTGCAGCCAGACCGACAACATGGATAAGCACCTTACCTTTGTACTGTCTCAGTGCCTCATAGATCTCCGACGCCGCTATCACGTCACCACCGCCGCTGTTGATGTAAACGTCAACGTCTTCGGTGCCGCTCAGCTTTGACAGCACATTCGCCGGACAGGTCGCTTCAATGCCGCAAAAGTCATATACCCATTTATCATCATTGCTGATGATGGTTCCTTTTATGTCGATAGTTTCGCTCATTTGGGTTCACCTCCTTCCACTGTAGCTGTGTCCAGTCGCCTTATAGGCTTGTCGCCGCCCTCGATCGGAGCCATGTTGAACAGTGCGCGCCATTCATCCGGCAGCATAGCGCCGCGATCCACAAGCTGAACAAAGTTCAGTCTTGTAGCTATGGAGCTGCAAGCAAGATTTGACGACTCAAAAGCTATATAGTTACCGAAAGCTCTTTCCTTACGTGTAAAGAGTTTCCTTGTAAATTCGTTTTGCAGGTCAAGGGCAATCGGCTCCACCGATGACTCATACCAGGCGTTCCATTCATCCTCGTTGTAGGTGCCGCTGACGATCCTGTCATTGACGCCCAAAAGCGCATAGATACGCTTCTGCACACTGTCCATGATCGGAAAATTCGGCACATAGTCCTTTGGCGTTATCTGGATGATATCAGCCTTTGAGTCAGTGGCGGCAACGCCTACGCTCTGGTTGCTGACTTCAAGATAATTTTTCGCAAAGTTATCCGCCCTCTGCTTGATATCCGATTCATGCATTGGCGACGTGTACTTTAGCAGCCAACGGATAACCGCACTGTTTTTGATAGCCTTTTTCAGTCCGGAGTCAATGGTGTTTACCGTATCCGTCAGTGAAAGAAGCTCCCTTGTTATGTCCTCACCGAAAACGTCGTTGTCGCGCATGTGCATCCTCAGATGTATCAGATCATCATACTTGTGTGTGTATACACTGCCGTTCTGATAGACAAAGCGGATAAACAGCTCGGAGTCCCTATATATCGCCTGTGCATCGGACGCCGGGACCGGGAAAAGCTCCATAGGATACCCGTTGCCGTCCCTGACTATCAGGATAAAAGCGTTTCCGGACAGAATAAGCGGAGGAACGATCTTTTCAAGCATTTTCTGCATAGTAAGAAGCGTGTTCGGCTCCTCAAGCAGAAAGCGCATGTAAGGTTCCGGGTTGACCTGCACACTGTCCGCTGACCTGCGTACATGTTTCGGCGCAAGCTTGCCGATAGCCTTGACATAAGGCTGCAAGCAAGCCTGCACGATATCCGAACGGTATTTCTTGCCGCTGTAGAAGTAGGCGCCGTTTCCGCGTTCCTGCACTATGCGGTATCGGGTTATCGTCTCCGACCGGCGCCCGAACAGTCGTCTGAAAAAACCCATGTTTTCACCCCCTTTCAGTATTTTCAGGCAACAAAAAAGCACTTTGAACCAATTTGCAATTAGCTCAAAGTGCCGACCTATTAAGTTTTAAAAGACTTTTTGCAGACTTTTCTGCAAATTTGAAGATTTAAAATGCGTTTTCAATACATTTTGTATTGATTTTAAGATTTAGAGCAACAATTTTAATGTTTTGCAAACTGTTTGCAGATTTAGAGCAACTATTAAACGCGTTTAAACAACTGCCGCGCGTTTGACCAACTAAGTAAACGCGTTTGACCAACCGATTTGGTTAAGGATTGGTTAACAGCAAGTTACAAGCAAGTTAAAAATCCGCTGTTTATGCGGGTTTTCCTTGACTAAACGGGGAAAATAATTGGTTAAAGCAAGTCAAAAACACCAAATTCCCCAATAGAATAGTCAAGAGATTTTTGAAAAAGTTTAAAAAAATTACAAAAAGGTATTGACAACCACTAATTTTAGTGGTATAATATAATCATGGAAGGGAGGTGAGAACATTGAAAGGCAAAAAAATTGATGAGCTGATCGAGATAGTCAAGAAACTCGAAAAGCTCATCATAAGGATCATTTCCCTTATCGGCTGGATATTGATCCTGATCAAGATGCTCGGAGGTTAATCTGAGCAGGCTTTGAGAGGAGCCGGAACTCCTCTCAAAGTTACCCTTGATCAACTCCATTATACAACAGGCCTTTCAGAAAATCAATGAAAAAATCCGTTTTTAAGCTTGCTTTGCACCTTGTTTTTCTTGTATCGCTTTCAGCATTTCTTGTCTATCTTATCATTCAGATCATTGGAGGTTTTCGCTTATGAACATTCAGAAAATCCGCAAAGAAAAGGGGCTGACCGTTCAGCAGTTAGCCGATCTGAGCGACCTGCCCAAGCGCACGATTGAGGAAATTATCCGCCGTGACAAATGCACTGTTGATAATGCACTCAAGCTTGCCGATGCTCTCGGCGTTACCCTTGACGAACTGTGCAGACCTCAGACAACTGAATAATAACGCGCTGCCAAACGGCAGCACAAACGCCCTCTCCCGCTGCTATCCGGCAGCGGGTTTCTTTTTAGCGGAGAGCCTCTCAGAGCGTCCGAACATTTCTGAGTATAAGTTTACCTCTTTGTTTTAAAGCCCGTCCTCTGTGGGCTCTCAGCGGCAGTATTCATAATCGCCGCCGATAGCCTGCATACTGTAGCGCATGATCTCAGTCAGGCTCATTCTGTTCACCTCGTTTCCTCTCCATCTCACAAAGAAAAGCAATGTTGCAAGCCAAGTGCGAAAGATGCGGCAATCCACTCTCCGCGTCAACGCCCTGCGGGTCATCAAGATACGCCATGAAGTGCCGAAACGCCGCTTCTCTGTAACGCTCAGGCCTCACGTACCGCCAATTTTCGGGATCGCCGTATTTCTTTGTGCCGTACTCTCTGACCCTTGCAATGTCGAAAAGAATCTTTCGAGGTACGAGTGTCAGTTGAGGCTTGCCCGCATCGGCTTTGACGGTACCACTCAAAAGAGTTTTCAGCCTTGTTTTTTCGTGTTCGAGATAGGCTGTTTCCTCAAGTGATAGTTTTGCATAACGCTGCTTGTTAGTAATCCACTGTATTTTCTCTTCTATTTCATTTCTGTCCATTGATATAAGCCTCCTATAGTAGAGTCAGCAGCTCCTCACGCTTATTCTGATAAATAACATAAGCGTCAAGCAAAGCCGCTGTACCGTCTATCCTCTGTGTGCGTGTGTCTGTCTTGCATGGCTGAATGTTGCCGTTGATGTCTGTTTTTATATCCGTATTCAAAAGACACCATTCATCAATCGGATTATCGTAAATGATGCGGTGCTCCTGAAAATCCGCTTTCAGGTCCTTCATGGGCTGACTCAGAGTCAATGTCCCCTGTCTGACTGGTATCGGTGCATTTGCTCCAAACTCATCAGCAAATGCCGCTTTCAGCTCGTCCGAGACATGCCACTGGTCATATCCGATGTAAAGCGGGATGATTCCCTCTTTTTCGCATACCTCACAAAACCATTCCAAAATCACACGCTTGTCAACCTTGCGCCCCTCACAGGTGCGCATATAGCCCTGTGTTATCCACAGATCATAAGGCACATGGTCACGGCCCTCTCGACTGCCCTTTTCCTGCTGTTCCTCGATGACCCTTGACGGGATCCAGTACATGGACTTGACATATATATTCGGGTCATCGGGACGAACACAGAGCATCTTTGCGGCATTCAGATCCACGCTGTCGGCAGCATCAAAACCGCCTATGCCATAACGCCAATCGTATTCCGGTACCGTTTCGGTGCAGTGCGCTTCTGAATAGGTCAGCCATCTGCTTTGTGGATTCTCTTTCAGGTTGAAATCTTTGACGAAGACAGTAGGCCGAAAGCTTGCATCCTGCTTTGCCTTGCTGACCATCTGCATCAGATAGTCCATAGATTTTACCGTACCTAAGCCGGGATTGGCTTTAACCCAACATTCTGGCTTGTCCCATTCGTCAGGGCTGTCAAGCTCATAGATAAACGGCAGAAAATGTTCATCCTTGTCCGGGTTCTCGATGACTTTAGCGGCATACTCATACTGAGCATCAAAAATACCGTTGCGGACAAAGCCGTTTGTCGTTATAGTAAAAAGGAGCGGCTGAGACCGGGCACCCATAGCCTGCTTTACCAGGTCGTACAGGTCGCGATTTTTTATCGCCGCCAGTTCGTCAATGACAGCACCATGCACATCCAGACCGTCAAGGCCGGAAGTGTCCGATGCCATAGCTTTTATGTAGCCCAGATTCTTCGCAAAGTAAAGGTCTGCCGCCCTCTTTCGTATGTGCTTTTTCAGCAAGGGCGACTGCAAGATCATTTTATAAACGGCATTAAAGCCAAGGTTGGCCTGCTCTCTCTTTGTGGCTAAATTATATATTTGCGGAGAGTTTTCATTGTCATTGCAAAGCAGGTCGATCTCTACTGCGGCTGTTTCGCTTGTCTTGCCGTTTTTTCGTCCCTCTACGATTTCGCACTCGTTGTACTGTCTCAGATCATCATCGTCCACAAAGCCGAAAAGAGCCTGCAAGCGCGCCCTCTGGAAAAGCTCCAGCTTGAAAGGCTGACCCATCTTTATGCCGCTTGGATAACAGCAGAACCGTTCTATAAAGTCAATGTGCCTCATGGCTATTTCGTGGTCATAGTGGTATTTTCCCGGGTTTGCAAGAGCCGTAAGGATATTTTCAGCCTGTTTCTTCATCTTCTCACAGGCGGCTATCCTGCCGTCATAAATTTGTGTAAAGTAAATTTCAATATCGTTTATTTCTTATCCCCCCCGATATAGGATGTGAATTCATCTGCTGTAACGTCGTCCTTTGGCAGCAGATCAGTAAGCTGCTTGATGATCTTCTGATACTGTGACGTACTTGTAAGATACTGGTCATAAGCCGGCCGCTTGCGCTCGTATCCCGGCTGACTTTCCGACTGCTGAAAGAACTCCGTGGATCCGTTCTGCTCAATATCCTTTTCCAACTCTTCAAGAGCTACATGGTAGAATGCAGCCCTCTCTATGAGATGTATTGCCGTACGAAGTTTCTTTGACAGCTCGACCTTCGGCTTTATGCCGAAGATCTCTTTCAGGCGTTTTTCCTCTTTTCTGCATCTTTTCTCCTTGTCGTCAATCTGAAAATTCAGTTTCGATCACCTCGCTGTCTTCGGGAGGTATGACCCGCCCGTTTTCATCAAAACGCACCCGAAGCCGGCTGTTATGCTCCCGATCATGGCACTCATGGCACAGATATTCAAGGTTCTCAGGATTCAGGCTTATTTCCGGAATCGTAATGTTTGCCGGTGTGAGATATACTTTGTGATGCACTATAAATCCCGGCTCTTTGTGACACCTTTGACACAGACCGCCGTCCGTCAGTATCCTCTCACCAATAAAGTTATTACGACACTTGCGCCACTTTGTACTGGTATAGAATTTTTTTGCAAAATCTCTCATAAAACACCTCAAAAACAAGAAAACACAAAAGCCATCCCGGTGGTTAAGCAGGATGACTCTTGTGTTGAATAAAGGAAGTGAAAAAAATGGAAAGAAAGGAACAGCAGATGTGCACAAAAAGAAAATTCTTATACTTGGGTGCAGAGACAGGACTTGAACCCGTAACCTCCGGGCAATGAACCCGGCGATCTCCCTATTGATCTACTCTGCCGAATTGGGGATGCACTGCCGCATCCCTTGTTTTGGAGGTTTTTACAAATGAAATCAGCACCATAAGACTTCTTTGCATCAATCTTATATTACCATTTTACCACACACGAGTATGCAAAAACATGAAGTTGGATTCCAAAAGTTTGGCATTTAATTTGTGCATGTTGCTTATTTAAGCCCGGTCTCCTGTCGGAATATCTGCAATGCCTGACCGTGCCAGACACAGATCGTCCGCACAGACTTGTTCATTGCTTCCGCTATTTTTTCAATGCTCATGCCGTTTATGTATTTGTCGGTCAGCACAGCTATAAGAACAGGATTGCCCACAAGCTGTATTCTGTCCAGTATTTCTTTTTGCCTGTCGATCAGTTTGCCTTCCTGCGCTAT
>JAFTCS010000125.1 GCA_017454565.1 Clostridia bacterium | reverse complement strand
GGCTTGCCGCACAGTTTGTCAAAGATAAATTCATCACCCTGCCAAGCGAACATGACATCCGCATTGACATTCAAGGCACGGCTTATTTCAGCGAAGGAATATATATCATTACTCTGGGAATCAACAAGCTGTTCACTCACCTCATGTGCCAACTGAGCCGTCGTCTTTCCTGAATGGATGCTCACTGCAATAGGCAGTGTTTTTACAAGCATCGCAATAGTAGAGGCGAGACGTGAGTCATTTCTTCCGCTGTAAATGCCTGCAAATACAACAGACTCCGTACCGAGATATTTATTCAGCGTAAGACCGAAGGCTGCTGAGAACAGACCGTTCATGGACGCTTTGCTTTTCTCGCACCATGCTTTCAGCTCATCTGCTTCAAGACCGTCAGCAAGCATCTCATAAACACGGGTAACCGGCTGTTCGGCATTAATCATATCTCCTGCCGGCAATGACTGTGTTTCCGCACCGTCCAGCAGCTTCTCATAGTAATTCTTTGCTTTCTTGTACGCCTCACCGGCTCGAAGCTTTTCTTCATTCAGAACTACCTCATAACCGCTGTAGCTTTCGGTTTCCAGTTCCTTACCCTCATACGCTGCTGATATATCGTTGAGGAATATTGCTGTAGAGCTGCCGTCTGAGATAATATGGTGCATCTCGATAAACAGCCATGTCTTTTCGCCATGCAGTATCTCTACACGGAACAGTCTGCCGCCAAGAAGCTTAAACGGCTTCACAAGATTTTTCTTTTCATCATCGAGCGATACGATGTCACGTTCCTTTACGCATGATTCATCAAACGAAAAATCTCCGTCCATGCGGCGCATACGTACGTCCCCATCGTCATTGATGAACAATCTTGTTTTGAGTATCGGATGTGCATTGACAGCCGCAACAACCGCACTTTTCAGTTTTTCCGTGTCTATCTCGTCCGAGATTTCAAGCAGTATCGGTATGTTATAGATCGTATCCTCTGTCCTTGCAATAGATTCAACATACACGCCCTCCTGCGTTTTGCTGAGGCCGTAGTCCGGTTGTACTTCAAATACTTCTGCGCCTGCTGATGCGCCGATAAGGAAGGTTTCCAGCTTATCTATCGTATTGTTTTCCTTCAGGTCACGTGAGGTAACAGCTGCATCAAACGCTTTGGACAGCAAAACATTCAGTTTTATGGCACCGATAGATGACAAACCGGCTTCATAGATATTGGTGGTTATGCCGAATTCCGTATGGCCGACAACCTCTGCAATGCAATCGAATATCTTCTGCTGTACATCGTTTTGCGGCGGTATAACCTCAACATTCTGTCGCTGCGGCTTGGGAAGCGCTTTCTTATTGACCTTCTGGTTCTGGTTGAGCGGTATACTGTCAATCTGCATAGTCACGGCAGGTACCATATAGGGCGGTTTTTGATCGAGAATAAAAGCATTCAGTGCGGAAATGTCCACAATATCGTCTGCGACAACGTAAGCGGCAATATATTTTTCTCCGCTTGATTCGTCCTCAAAGGCCTGCACGGTGGCATCCTTGATACCTTTGAAGGAACGGATAACACCTTCCACTTCCGTCAGTTCTATACGGAATCCACGCACCTTTACCTGACCGTCATTTCTGCCGATAAAGTCGATTTCACCATTCGGCAGCAAACGAACCACATCACCCGAACGATAGGCACGGGCATAGTCTGCCCCACTGTCAAACGGATTACAGATAAATACCTTTTCCGTAAGTTCAGGGCGGTTAAGATATCCACGTCCCACGCCTCTGCCGGAAATCAACAGCTCACCCGGAATAAGCGGAGGAAGTCTTCTGCCGTTTTCATCAATTACATAACATTTATAATTATTCAAGGGTCTGCCGATCGGCACACGCTCATAAAGCCTGTCAACCCGTTTAGCAGTGGTATATATGGTACATTCTGTTGGGCCATAGGCATTGAAGAGAGCCGGATCACCATCTTTGGGCGGAAGCGGTACGAGTTTTTCGCCACCCGTTGAGAGATAACGCAGCTTCTCGGTCGATG
>JAFTCS010000124.1 GCA_017454565.1 Clostridia bacterium | reverse complement strand
GCGAGGGTGGCGGAATAGGCAGACGCGCACGTTTGAGGGGCGTGTGGGTGAAACCGTGCCGGTTCAAGTCCGGTCCCTCGCACCAAAGCCCACGGCACTGGCGAAACAGTGCCGTGTTTTTTGTGGCTTTTTTTGGAGACGAAATCCGCGGTGTACAGGTTCAAGTCCGGTCCCTCGCACCAAATCAGGACACTGATATTGATACAATGTCAGTGTCCTTTTTCTATGTCTCTAAAACCGCATAAAACCTAAGCTTTTGGCGGTTCGCCGGAGCGAGGGCGAACCACCGGCTGTCCGGCGCTGAGATATATTCATCATTTTTCGACTATATTCTCCTACATAATTTAACGATTGCTCACAGGGGTGTGCACCTTTTTGAGAGGGGTGTTCACTTTTTTCTCAGGGGTGTGCACTTTTTTCATAGGGGTGTGCATAATTTAACGATTGCTTATGCTTGTAGTAGTTTGTGGTCAAGGCAAGAACAAAGCGCCTTCGGCGCACGCCTGCGGCGGGCAGAGAAGGATAACGCTTTGGTCGTGCCCATGTGCGTTTCGACCAAAGGTCGAAAGCTTCGCACGGGCAATTCAATCATTTTTTTCTTTATAGGAAAGCAATTTCCTATAAAGAAAAAAAGAGCCTCAATTAAGAGACTCTGTGATTTCTGTTCCGTTATAAAATTTAAAGGTTATGCTCCTGTCATTGTTTACTACTGCCGTATCGATCATTACCGACCATGCAGTTTCATTCCATTCCTCAAGAACGCTGTCGCTGTTGAGCGCAGTATTGAGGAACAGCTCTAATGCTTTGACCTTACTCTCCTGCTGCTTCCGTGACTCTTTCAGCCGTTCAAGCCGTGACATTATTGATGTATACTTTTCCTCCAGCTTGATATATTTCTCGTTGTACTCGTCCTGCGGCAGTGCTATACTCGCATTGGCGTGGATCGCTGCGCGGATAGCTTCTGCAGTCATATCAAGCTCACATTTTGTATGCCGTATTTTTCGGTCTATAACAGTATAGTCGCTCCATAAACTCATAACAAGCCGCGTGTCCTCCTCTAAACGGATTTTGTCAGCCATTGCTTTGTTATACGCTCTTATGAATAAGCTCTGTATCGTCTCTGTAGACAGCGTCGGTGTCCCGCACACGCTGTCTCCGCTGAACTTTTTACGGCACTGCCATATCTGCCGTCTATACTTGTCTGTTGAATGCCACACCTTGGGGCCGTAAACGCCGCCGCAGTCCTCACAGATGAGCTTGCTTTGAAACCGATTATCCCCGCTGTAATTAAGCCCCAAGCCTTTACGACGCTCGATCTCTACCTGAACCCTCTCCCACTCTTCCGGACATATTATCGCCGGATGACTGTCTTCGACATAGTATTGCGGTATCTCCCCCTCATTCTTTTTTACCTTTTTCTGAAGGAAATCAACCGTAAAGCTTTTTTGCAGCAGCGCATCACCCTTGTATTTCTCGTTGGTAAGAATATGCCTGACCGTGGTTGTGCTCCACTTATCTTTTCCTGTCGGTGATTTGATCTGCTCCTCTTCAAGCCGCCGGCATATGCCGCTCGGTGTTTTGCCGTCCAGAAACAGCCTGTATATGTAACGCACCGTTTCGGCTTCCTTTTCAACTATCCTCGGACGCCCGTCCTCACCCTTCTCATAACCGAGAAACTGTTTATATGACATACTGACCTTTCCGTCAGCGAACCGCTTACGGTGTCCCCAAGTTACATTCTCAGAAATAGACCGGCTCTCTTCTTGAGCGATCGATGACATGATAGTAAGCATCAGTTCACACTTGCTGTCGAAGGTATATATATTCTCTTTTTCAAAATAGCACTCTACTCCGGCATCCTTCAGTTTTCTTATGGTAACAAGGCTGTCTACCGTATTCCTCGCAAATCGGCTGACCGACTTTGTTATTATAAGGTCTATCTTTCCGTTAAGCGCATCCTCAACCATCTGATTGAAACCGTCACGGCGCTTTGTATTTACGGCAGTCCGACCCTCGTCAGCATATACCTTTACAAACTCCCAGTCCGGATTTCTTTCGATGTACTTAGTATAATAATCAACCTGCGCTTCATAGCTCGTGAACTGCTCATCGCTGTCAGTCGATACTCTTGCATATCCGGCTGTTCGCCGTTTTGCCGCTGCATATTTTGGTAAATGCGTCAGCATATTGATCGTAGGCTCTATTTTCGTAACTTTAAGCATTTTCTCTGCTCCTCTCCAATGATTTCCGGCGTGCCGCCTCTTTCATCTCCGGTGTCCAGCTCTCGCGGCGTGACCTGTCCTGCCATATCCGTTCAATTTCAGTCCCGTCATCCAACACAAAGACGAGCCTGTTATTGTCACATACAGTTATTTCCTGTATTCTACTCTGTACCAACTCATAGCTGAAACCACCGAGCACCTCGCTTGTAACAGATGTCAGAATTTGATCCGGCACCTGCTTTGATGGGCAGTACGCTTTTCCGAGAGAATTATAAGTACTGCATATCCACACTATTCCGTTTGCCACGGTTTTTCGTCTAAATCTCTTACCGCAGCAGCCGCAGATCATCAACCCAGAAAACGGATATAGGTTATTACATTTACTCTTGCCGTATTTTTCGCTCCGCGCCCGCATTAAGTTTTGAACCTTTTCAAATTCATCAACAGAAATAATCGGCTCATGTGTCCCTTCAGCGTGATATTTCGGTAACTCTCCGTTATTTGGGATACTTCTCTTTGTCATGTAATCCTTCCGATATGTCTTTTGAAGCAACAGGTTTCCGGTATAATTATAGTTCCGTAATATTACGGCAATTTTTTTAGATGTCCATCCGGCTCCGCGCCTTGTTCTTTTGTCATCATTGTTTAGTTTGGCTGCAATGCTTCCTCGTCCCATACCGGAAATGTACATATTAAATATACTCTTAACAACTTCTGCCTCATCCGGCACTATAACAAACCGTCCGTTTTCATATCTGTATCCGAATATCAGTCCGCTCCATGGCTTACCCTCCTCAAAATTCTTTTGAATGCGCCACTTCATGTTTTCACTGGTCGACCTGCTCTCCTCCTGCGCAAACGATGCAAGCAATGTGAGCATCATCTCACCGGTCGGGCTGAGTGTATGAATATTCTGCTCCTCAAAGTAGACATCCACTCCGAGCTCCTTAAGCTCTCTTGTCGTCTGCAGCAGTGTTACAGTATTCCTGGCAAACCTTGATATTGATTTGGTTATTATCAGGTCAATCCTGCCCTCCCTGCAATTGTCCATAAGCCTTTGAAAGTTGTCTCTGTCATCCTTTGTGCCGCTTATCGCTTCGTCAGCATACACTCCCACATACTGCCATTCGGGATTTTGCTGTATCAGACCGCTGTAATAGCTTATCTGTGCTGAGAGCGAATGGAGCATTGCGTCCTTGCCGCTTGATACTCTGACATATGCCGCAGTCCGCTGCTGTTTCGGCATAACCGGCAAAGCCTCTATTTTTCGTATTTTTGGCATGGTTTCTGCCGCCTCCTTTCAGCACCATATTAGCTCTGATCCTACCTATATATCAAGTCAATACCGCGATATATACTACACGAACTTATTCCGTATCTCTCGGCTAAAATTGTATCAATTTCAGTGTAATCATCAGGGGTTAATATCCCCCTGCTCAGCATATTTTTAAATTGCAGCATGGATGCTATATACTGCTCAAGCCTTGAATTGTAATCATTATTCATACCCTGCCGCCTTTCCGTATCTGCCCATATAATAGCACCTTCGGGAACAGTATTTTCTGTTCTTTGCTCCATACGCTTCAAACGCCGCACCGCAGTATTTACAAACGAGGCTGTAAACCGCCTTCTTGTTTACATTATCTTTGTGTGAATTCCACCACGCCATTCGGCATTGGTCAGAACAAAACTTCTTAGGTCGGTGTCCTTTTATTATCACAATCTCGCAACCGCAGTTAAGGCAATGATCCTTATCAGGTGTTACAGGGTTTTGAGGCGGCTCACTTTTCTTGTGTTGGTTACGTCTGCAGCATGACTTCACGGTATTTACAGGTATTTTGAGTATATCCGCTATTGTTTTATAGCTGCAGCCTTTATCTCTATAAGTAATTATCATTCTTTTCTGTGCGTCATCCATGATAATTCCTCCAAGACAAATAAATGACCGACAGCCTTTTGAGCTATCGGTCATTCCTATATTAAGGCATATTATTACTCCCCATAAACTCCGGCTCTGTCGTTTATGACAAATATGCGAAGCATCTCATCCGTTAAATTGAGCTTGCCGTTCTCACTACCCTGCAGATAACCTTTCTGTATCATCTTCCGTATAGTCGGCTTCGCCCAGTCCGGCATATTGCTGTCGACATAGTTATAGATCATCTTCCCATTGATCTTATCAACCGCCGCTTTAACACCCGCGATCTCCTGCTTTAATTCATTATACTGATTCATAGTCAGATCCTCCTCTATATTTTCTATACCATTCATCATATTCTTGACATCTTTCCTGAACCCGTCCATTGTGAAGCCTGTGCCGAGACCGACCCAGAGATGCTCCGGATCGCCGTGGTTGGTTGCAATACCTTTAGCGCAACCCTCTTTATGGCTGCAAATATCCGTGAGCGGGTTTAAGCCGTACTGCTTACACAGATACGCAAACAGCTCCACCGCTGAATCGTATGTACGCTTAACACACGCTTTAGCCGATACGGTATCAGAGCAGGTGAACCTGCCGCCTGTGGTATAGCTGATCTCCTTCGGCTCACACATTTCAACGCCTATATGCGTATCATTGCAGCAGCCTTTTGTCCCCCTGCCGCCGTGCCAGCCTCGATGGTTCCACGGCAGTGTCTGGTATACTGTACCCGTATTGCCGTCTATAAAGGCATGTACACAAGCGGCGCTGTACGACGACTTGTTGAATGTGTTGATAAACACCTGTGCCGATGGCTGCGCACAGCCGACGCTATGGAGCATCAGTCCTTTTACCGCGATCTTACGTCCCGCCTTATAGCACGGGTTATTCGTCAGAAAGCTCTGTACTATCTTCATTAAAAATCACTCTCCTCATTATTCAGCTCCTGCATATACTTGTCCGCTTTTTTAGCGTTCTCGGTAAAAGAATTGTTCTTCCACCATGCTATAACAGCCGTTACCGCCGTTGCCGCCGTTGATACTGCCGAATACGCGTCCGTATCCGAAAACGGCAGCGGATTCTTGCCCGCTGCCGTAAGGATCATATTCAGTAATGTCACCGCAAGCGCGGCAGTCCTCGCTATTGTTCCCGTCGAAACATTGGTATTCATTAATCATTCGCCCCCTTTCTGTTCCAAATTATCAAGCCTATGTGAATTTGACTTG
>JAFTCS010000011.1 GCA_017454565.1 Clostridia bacterium | reverse complement strand
CGTCCCCTCCCCCAAAACAGTCCACCGAACTGTTTTGGGGTTCACCCCTTGCGGAGCGCAGAAGCAAAAAGTGTTTCGCTCTCTGCGGAGAGCGAGTCAAGGGGGACTTTTGCGGAAAAGTTCCCCTTGACAATCCCCGAAAACGAACTTTTTCCGTTCTTAGTTTCACGGATTCAGGTAATAGTATAAATAATAAAAAAGGAGTAATTACCATGAATTGTATTTTCTGTAAGATCATCAGCGGAGAGATCCCGTCAAAGAAGGTTTACGAGGACGAGACAGTCTATGCTTTCTATGACATCAATCCTATGGCGCCAGTGCACGTTCTTATCATTCCAAAGGAGCATATTGCCTCTATAAATGATGTAACACCCGAGAACAGTACGGTCATCTCGCACATTTATGAGGTCGCCGCAAAGCTTGCAAAGGAACTTGGAGTTGCCGAAAGCGGCTATCGCGTGGTGTCAAACTGCGGTGCGGATGCCGGTCAGAGTGTGTTCCACCTGCACTTCCATCTCCTTGGCGGAACAAAGCTCAAGCTTGAAATGTGCTGAATCCGTTCGATAAGAGCCTGCCTGAACAGACTCTGAGATACCGGTCACCCGCATATATCGGGAGGTAGCGTTATGAAGCGACCGCTTGCAGTAACAGGCTTCGTATATCTGGCTGCATCAGCGGCCGCCCTGTTTTTGAACAGCAAATTGCTGCTGTTTGTCGGTGCGGCTGTTCTGCTGTGCATTGCCGTTTCGCTCAAAAGCGTACATCTCAGAAAAAACGGCGTTGTTCCCTTGGTGCTCATTACCGTTTTTGCTGCTCTTGTGTCCGTTGGTGTGTACACTTCGTCAAAGGTCACGCCCACCGAAAAGCTTGCAGGAAAGTCTGCGGTAATTGAAGCAGAGCTTACCGAACTGCCGTACATGCAGAACGACCGCTATTATTACAGCGTGAACGCAAGGACTCTGAAATCCCGCGACGGTAAAATATACCATGATGTGAAGCTGCTTGTCTACTGTGATGAGCCGCTGAACGCTTCACCCTCAGATATAATCACCGCCGACGTGCGTCTTTCGGCAACGAAAAACAGCTACGACATATCCAAGGGCATAATTTACAGAGCCGGACTGCCCTATCCTCGTGTGACAAGAGTAAGCCCTCAGGAGAACAAGCCGCTTTACTATTATGTGCTTATGCTCAGACAGCTTGTCTGCGAAAAAATAGATTCTCTGCTCCCGCAGGATACAGCGGCATTTGTAAAGGCGTTTCTCCTCGGAGACAGTCATTCCCTTGACGGTGATACGCTGAATTCCTTGCGAACGGCAGGATTGTCGCATATTATTGTTGTGTCCGGTCTGCATGTATCAGTGCTCGTTAATCTGCTGATGATGCTTTTCATAAAGCTGCTGAGGCTGAAAAAACGCACCTCGCTGCTTATCTGCGGCGTGATAATTCTTTTGTACATGGCGCTTGCAGGCTTCCCTCCAAGCGTAGTAAGAGCCGGAATAATGCACCTTGTGGTGCTGCTGTGCGCCTATATCTTCCGCAGGAGCGACCCTATGGCCGCCCTGGGACTCTCGCTGCTGATAATACTTGCCGCAAAGCCTTATGCAGCCACAGACATAAGCCTGCTGCTTTCATTTTCAGCGACATTCGGTATACTTGTCTCTCAGAAGCCAATGGCTGCATGGATAAACGCCCGGCTGTTTACTGCACAGAAATCTTCTGTCAGGCGCAGGAGTATCATACTGTCCGCAGGCCGTCTGATAGCTGATGTGATAACCGTCACAATTTCTGCTGTGGTGTTTTCACTGCCTGTAACAATTATCTATTTCCGTCAGGTGCCGCTATACGGCGTTCTGTCATCGGTGTTAGTCGCCTTTACTGTTCCTGTGCTGATGGTCAGCGTACTGCTTATGATAGTAATAGGTTTTCTGTCAGTTTTTGCGGCGGCGTCGTTTTCGTATCTGACTGTCGCGCTTACCCGTCAGATATTGTTTACAGCGAAAACAGTGTCGGAGCTTCCTTTTTCAAGGGTCACGTTCTATTACAGCTTTGTGCCTATGTGGGTCGGACTGTGCGTTATTCTTGCCGCTGCGCTTTATCTGCAAAGAAATATGCGTTTCCGTGTGAGAATATTTGCACTGAGCGCAGCCCTGACGTTTGTTTTCAGCCTTACGGCGGATTATTTCATCCGGCAGGATGCCGTGAGCATATACATTCCTGACACCGGTCAGGGCGTGACGGTCATGCTTAGCTGCGGTGACACAAGCGCTCTGCTTGCCTGCGGAGGCGACTACACCTTCATAAATGATACCGCAAATGAGATTCGCACCCGTTCGTCCGAAAGGGTCAGCTATCTTCTGCTGCTCGATAAGGACAGGAAAATTTCGTCCTTTGCCGAAAGACTGCTGAGCGATATTCACGTTGACACTGCCGGAGTTTATGACCCGGACAGCTTTAACGAGGGTGTAAGGGAAGCTCTCAGAAAGTGTTCACGGGTCATCAGCTTCAGCTCTCTTGACGGGACTGTCCGTGTAATGGAAACCGGCGGCTTCAGGATAGAGAGCCTGAGAAAATACAAGACCTGCGCGGCTTTTGTGAGGGTAAAAAACATGAGCATACTGCTGTGCTGCGACGGTACGGACTGTGAGGATCTTCCCGGGGAATGGCGCAGCGCCGACATGCTCATTGTAAACGGAGAATTGAAAAATACTGCTCTGCTGCATTATGATATACTGGTGATCTCTGACGGTGAGAAGTACAGTGATATCACTTACAGAGAGCTTGATACTGCCGCTGTTGTCCGCAGAACATACGAGGACGGCAGTGTGACAATAAAACTTGACAGGAACAACCATTTAACAGAAGTGAGGGAAAGCAATTGGCTAAGCTGACCGAGACCGAATTCAGAAAAAAGCTGTCATCAGGAGAGCCGGACCGTGTATATCTTATCTACGGTGAGGAAAAATTCCTTGTAAAAAACTATACGGCCAGACTGTGCGAAAAAATAGCCGGCAAGTCTCCTTCGGAGTTTGACTTTGTAAAGTTGGGTTCCGCTGCGGAGCTTGAAGAGATCTTTTCGGCATGTGAGCAGTTCCCGATGTTCTCAAAATACAAGTGCGTGGTCGTGTCGGATATGAATATTGACGCTCTGCCGGAATCAGACCTTAAACTGCTCATGCAGTACTGCGAGGATGTTTCTCCGTCAACGGTGCTCATATTCACCATGCCCACTCTTTCGCAGGACCCTAAAAAGACAGGCGACAAGAAAACCACAAAGCTCTCGAAGCTTGCAGCTGCCGTACAGAAGTTCGGTACCGTAACGGAATTTGCCAAAAAGGACAATACCTCTCTTGAAAAGGTGCTCATATCCTGGGCTGAGAAAAACGGCTGCGGGCTTTCTCCGCGCAGCGCTTCAAGGATCATTGCTCTCAGCGGAACCGACATGACGACCCTGCGCAACGAGATCGACAAGCTTTCAGCCTATGCAAACGGCGGAGAGATCACCGAAGACGTGATACGCAGCCTGTCAATCCACAACACGGAGGTAAGGATATTCGCTCTTTCGGACTGTCTTGCATCCGGCGATTACAGCGGCGCCTACAAACAGCTCCACGGTCTTTTTGAACAGAATGAAAAGTCAGAAATAATACTTTCCACTCTGAGCTCGGTCTATCTTGACATGTACAGGGCAAAGGTCGCCTCCGAAAGCGGTGTTTCGATTTCTCAGGCTGCTTCGGATTTCAAATACGGCAGGCGCGAGTTTCTGCTGAAAAATGCCGCCCAGAGAGCCTCACGCTACAAGACATCCGTTCTGAGGCGTATACTTGACATCATACTTGAAGCCGACATGACTCTGAAAAGCAAGCCCACAAACAAACAGATACTTCTTGAGACCCTCATAGCCAGACTCATCTCCGAAACCGATAAAATGAACAACACCTGAGTCGGGGGGACTTTTGCGCCGGCGAGCCGCCGGTGCCGATTTCGCGTTCATAGTTCACTCAAGCCGCAACTAAACCGATCGCGGTTGTTACTTTTTCTGTGCGCGACCGGCTTGATTTCGACTTGAGCTTAGAGCGGAGCGCAGCGCAGCGACCCCCGCGAATTGGGAGCGGCAGCTTGCCGCTGTGCGCGACCGGCTTGATTTCGACTTGAGCTCAGAGCGGAGCGCAGCGCAGCGACCCCCGCGAATTGGGAGCGGCAGCTTGCCGCTGTGCGCGACCGGCTTGATTTCGACTTGAGCTCAGAGCGGAGCGCAGCGCAGCGACCCCCGCGAACAGGTCGTGTGCGGTCACGCACCGCCGGGGTGGAGAGTGCGAAAAAATGTGGGAGGTATTCTTATGATAAAAATAAAGGAAGCCGTAATTGTTGAAGGCAAGTATGACAAGATAAAGCTCTCGAATTTTATTGACGGACTTATTATAACTACCGAGGGCTTCGGTGTTTTCAGGGACAAGGAAAAGCTTGCTCTTATCCGTCATCTTGCAGAGGTCAGGGGAATACTTGTGCTGACCGACAGCGACGGCGCCGGATTTGTTATCAGGAATTTCCTCAAGGGCGCCGTGCCGTCCGGCAGAATAAAGCATGCCTACATCCCGGATGTTTTCGGCAAGGAAAAACGCAAGACCACACCCTCAAAGGAGGGAAAGATAGGTGTTGAGGGGCTTTCCGAGGAGCTTATCAGCAAGGCGATAGCGCGCTCCGGCGCAGAATGTGAGATAACCGAGGGCCGCACCAGAGCCGCCGCCGACATTACAAAGGCGGATCTTTACGAGCTGGGTCTTACCGGTCTGCCGTCGGCTTCGGAAAAGCGGGATATGCTGAAAAAACGTCTTGGCCTGCCTGAGAAGCTGACATCGAATTCGCTTCTGGCAGTGCTGAACTGCATAATGACGCGCGAAGAGCTTTTTGCCGTCATGCAAAATATCGCAGAAGGAGAGTGAACAAATGCTTAACGTGACACTTACAGGCACGTCGGGAATGATGCCGCTTAAAAACCGCTGGCTGTCCTCGTGCCTGCTGAATACCAACGGACATTCCGTACTTGTTGACTGCGGAGAAGGCACTCAGATAGCCATGAAGTGTGCCGGTCTGCGCTTCAAGCCCGTGGATGTTATATGCATCACTCACTTCCACGCAGACCATATTTCCGGTCTGCCGGGATTTCTGCTCACTCTTTGCAGCGAGGGCAGGACGGAACCCGTAACAGTTATTGGTCCTGCCGGCCTTGCGCGTGTTGTAAGGGCACTCTGCACTATCGCACCGAATCTGACCTATGAGCTGCGCTGTGTGGAGTACAATGGGTTTGCTTTTCGGACCGATGAACTGAAGATAACGCCTTTCCCGGTAAGGCATGGTGTGCCGTGTCTCGGTTACCGCTTTGACATGGACAGAGCGGGAAAGTTTGACCCTGAACGGGCAAAGCAAAACAACGTGCCTATGAAGATATGGAGCACCCTGCAGAAGAAGGGTGCAGCCGAGTTTGAGGGCAGGCTTTACACACCGGATATGGTCATGGGGCCGCCGAGAAAGGGACTGCGTGTGACGTACACCACCGATACCCGCCCAACGGATTCTATTGCAGAGAATGCTCAGGGAGCGGATCTTTTTATCTGTGAGGGCATGTTCTCCGACCCGGAAAAGCTTCCTCGTGCGGTGGAAACAAAACACATGATCTTTTCGGAGGCCGCTGCCATTGCAAAGAAAGCCGGAGTCCGCAGGCTGTGGCTGACGCATTACAGTCCGTCCCTCTCCGAGCCTGAGGAAGGACTTTCTGCGGCTACTGATATCTTCCCGGATGCGGAATGCGGCTTTGACGGCAAAACGATAGACCTGCTTTTTGACGAGTCCTGAAAAGCAGCGCAAATACAAACGAAAATTCCCGGCTGAAAACGGCCGGGAATTTTTATACTATATCAGCAAGAAAACCAGATTTACAAGCATGCAGCAGATGATTCCGCAGACTGTGGGCAGAATAAAGGCGACAAAAGTACAGAATGCGCTGCCGGTCTCCTTTCGTATGGTGATAAGCGTAGTAGAACAAGGAAAGTGCATGACGGTAAAGATAATCGCGCAGATCGCGGTGGTGATGCTCCAGCCGTTGGCGATCAGTACGTCATACAG
The DNA here is from genome assembly GCA_017454565.1 of Clostridia bacterium. Lineage (GTDB taxonomy): Bacteria > Bacillota > Clostridia > Oscillospirales > Acutalibacteraceae > UBA1213. The sequence continues at coordinate 5,508 of JAFTCS010000011.1, read as the reverse complement.
AGCTGAAAGGCTTTGAATATCCCCGAAAGTGCCGCCTGACTGATAGATCATCACGGCGATCGGCAGAACTATCTCATTTGCCGGGAAACCGAGAATAAATGCGGTTAGCATAGTACCGTCAAGCCCCATCAGCCTGCCGAACGGGTCAAGAAATCCGGCACACCAGACTATAAGGCTCTGACCGCCGACTGTAATGTGTGTCAGCAGCCAGATCATCACACCGGCAGGCACAGCCACCAGTACGGCGCGTCCGAGGATCTTGGCGGTTTTATCTATGAGAGAACGGATGATCGTTTTTATTATCTGAGGTTTGCGGTATGGCGGCAGCTCAAGTACCATGCTGCTTTGCCTGCCTTTGAACACAAATAATGACAGCAGCTTTGTTGCGGCAAGCGACACCAGCATACACAGGATTATCACTCCCGTTAGAATAAGCGAAGCAGCCGCCGAACGCAGAAAGGGTGTCATGCTTCCGGTAAGGAACAGAGTTATCATTGCTATTATTGTCGGGAAACGTCCGTTGCATGGGCAGAAATTGTTTGTAACTGCGGCAATGCGCCGGTCACGCTTGTTTTCGATCATTCGGCAGCCGGTGACTCCGCAGGCATTGCACCCGAAGCCCATCATCATTGTCAACGCCTGCTTGCCCTGAGTTCCTGCCCGGCAGAATGCTCTGTCAAGGTCAAAGGCTATGCGCGGCAAAATCCCGGAATCCTCAAGCAGAGCAAAGAGAGGAAAAAAAATAGCCATTGGCGGCAGCATTACCGAGACAACGCTTGACAGAGTGCCATACACGCCGTCAAGTATTATACCGGTAATGATAGGTCCTGCGTTGACAGATTCAAAAAGTTTTTCAAGCAGCTCACGCAGTCCCTCAAATAGATTGCCGAGCAGCTCCGAAGGGTAATTTGCCCCGGATACTGTAAGATAGAATATCAGAGCAAAGAGCAGTATTATCATGGGTATCCCGGTGGCTTTTGAGGTCATAAGCCTGTCGAGCCTTTTTTCGGCTGTCGTGCGGTCATTCCGGCTTTCTTTTACGCAGACTTTGCATATATTTTCGCATCTTTTCCGCAGAGCGGCAGCAGCGTCCTCATACATGCTGCCGGGTACGGTTTCAAGCACAGCGTCAAGACGGTCGCTTCGTTTTATTTTTCCGCTTTCGGTCAGTTCTGTCCTCACCGCTTCATTGAGCATAAGCAGGGAGAGGACTTTCTTGTTTTTCTGATCCGCCTCCATAAGAGTGCTTATCCTGCCGGCCGCTTCTTTTACATTTGCGGGATAATCCGTGCCGATCTTTCGGGTCTGCATCTTTCCGGATGCTACTCCAAGTACGGTTTCTTTCAGCTTGAGCATCCCCTTGCCGGAACGGGCTGTAACAGGCACTACCGGTATTCCAAGCTGCATGGAAAGTTCGCCGGTGTCTATAATAACGCCGCGTTTTTCAGCTTCGTCCATCATGTTAAGGCACAGTACGGCTTTTGAGGTTATGCCGGTGATCTCAAGTGCCGTGGACAGGCTGCGTTCAAGTCCGGAAGCGTCTGCGGTGATGATAACGCAGTCATAGCTTCCGAAAAGCAGCTGATCTCTTGCGGCAAGCTCATCCGGTGACAGCGAGTACATGGAATATGTACCCGGTGTATCGGTCAGCCGGAAGTTTTTTCCGTTGTGGCGGTACTCTCCTACGGCAGTAAAAACGGTCTTGCCGCTCCAATTGCCGGTGTGCTGCTTCATGCCTGTCAGTGCGTTGAAAACCGTACTTTTTCCTACGTTGGCGGCTCCCGCAAGGGTTATTTCATAGTCAGGAGACCGTTTTGTCTTTTTCAATGCCGCACCCCGTTTCACGCTTTATGACAATGCCTTTGGCGTCACGCCTGCGCAGAGCTATGAGTGCACCTCTGAAAAAATAAGCCGTAGGATCGCCTGCGGGACTGACGTTTACAGCCGTAATGAGCGTACCGCTGACCAGTCCGAGCGACCCCAGCCTGAGCTGCAGGTCGGCGTTCTGAGGCAGAGAAAGCACTCTGGCGCTTTCGCCTACACGAAGCATATCGAGAGTCTGTAATTCATTGCAAGTCATCATATCATCTCCCATAATTCATATTATGCGGAAATGCCATAGCCGTGAGAGCACAAAGATCCTCTGTTATCGGGCGACAAACAACCAAATTTTACGCTCAAAAATATAGTACGAACCGCGACTGTTTGCTGCCGCTCAGAATGAACTATGAACGCGAAATAGTCCAGTGCGGTTACGCACCGCTGGCGAAAAAGTTCCCCTGACAAAGGTTGTAATTTAAAAATAATATGGTATAATAATGGTATAATCTGTTCAAATGGAGGAAGAATTATGATATCGGTAGCGATCGACGGTCCTGCAGGAGCAGGAAAAAGCACTATTGCAAAAAAGGTTTCCGAGAGTCTTGGCTTTATCTATGTTGACACGGGTGCTCTTTACAGAGCAGTTGCCCTTGCCTGTATCAATGAGGGTGTCAGTATCGGTGAGCCCGAAGCGGTAAAGGCGCTTTTGCCGAAGACAGATATCCGTATCATCTTCTTTAACGGGGAGCAGCATATCCTGCTGAACGACAAGGACGTATCCGAGGCTATCCGCAGCGAAAATGTTTCAATGGCTGCGTCAAGGGTGTCCGCTCTGCCGGAAGTCAGGGCGTTTCTGCTGGAGCTTCAGCGCAGCTTCTCAAAGACTGACAATGTTATAATGGACGGCAGAGATATAGGCACAGTAGTGCTTCCGAATGCTCAGGTAAAGATCTTTCTTACAGCTTCACCCGAAATCAGGGCAAGACGCAGAGTGCTTCAGCTTCAGGAAAAAGGCATGGAAGCCGACTTTGACAAAATACTGTTCGATATAGTACAGCGCGACTACAACGATACCCATCGCGAGACTGCTCCTCTCAAAGCCGCCGAAAATTCAGTAACGGTCGATACAACAGAGCTGACTCTTGACGAAGTGGTTGAGAAGATCACAGCTATCATAAAGGAGAGAGCAGCACTATGAAGAGAAGAAGTCTCGTTTTTATCATCGGCAGATTCCTGACAATACCTATCTATAAAGCCCTTTTCCGCTATAAAGTGGTGGGCAAGAAGAACCTTCCAAAGAATGGCGCGTACATAGTCTGCAGCAATCATCTTTCAAACTATGACCCCATACTTGTCTCCATGACTCAGAAGAGGCAGATCTATTATATGGCAAAGGCTGAGCTTTTTAAAAAGAACAGGATAGCCTCGGCCATGATAACAGAACTGGGTGCTTTCCCGGTAGAGAGAGGTACGGGCGACACACAGGCCATAGACAAAGCGGAAGAGATAGTCAAGGACGGCAGACTGCTGGGTATCTTTATAGAGGGCACACGCTCCAAGACCGGCGAGTTCCTGCGCCCTAAGTCGGGAGCAGCCATGGTGGCATTCCAGACAAAAACGCCGGTAATACCCGTGTGCATCACGCCGGAGGGACAGCAGATAAAGAAGTTCCAGAAGGTGACGGTATCATGGGGAAAACCCATTTCTATTGAAGAGCTTGGCCTTTCAGAGGGTACCCCCACTGAGTTCCGCAATGCCAGCCGCATGATAATGGATGAGATCATAGCTCTGAGGGAGAAAGTCAGAAATTGATATATCATTTTCTTAGATTGCTTTCATTTGTGTTGGTCAGACCTTTCTACAGAATAAAATACAACGGAAAAGCAAACGTGCCTAAGGGTGCGTTTGTTCTTGCGTCAAATCATATCAGCTATTTTGACCCGATATGCCTTGGCATGGGCTTCCGCAGAAAAATATGGTTCATGGCAAAGTCGGAACTATTTACAAATCACGGCGCTTTTGCGGGAACCTTTCTCAGACTTTGCGGCGTGTTCCCGGTAGTGCGCAGCAGCGCCGACAAGGGAGCCGTTGACAAGGCTTCAGAACTGCTGCATAAGGGGAAAATAGTGGGCGTATTTCCGCAGGGCGGTATACGCAGAGACGGTCAGCCTTTCGAGCCAAAGGCCGGAGCAGCGCTTTTAGCCGCTAAAAACTGTGTTCCTTTGTTGCCGGTGCTGATAAAGGCGGAGGGAAAAATCAGACCCTTTTCAAAAATATCCGTCACCATAGGCGAGGCCGTTTTTCCAACTGATGATTCGCTGAAGGGTGCGAGGGAGCTTAACAGGCGTTTCAAGGCGCAGATAAACAAAATGTCGGAGGAATAAACGGTGAGCATAAAGGTCGCAAAAACAGCCGGCTTCTGCTTTGGAGTCAGCCGCGCTGTTTCAATAGTCGAAAAATTGACGGATGAGGGCAGACGTGTGTGCACACTTGGCGCTATCATCCATAATCCACAGAAAGTGAAAGAACTGGAAAACAGAGGGGTGCGCATTGTCAATGACCCGGAAGAGGTCAAACCGGGTGAGATACTGGTCATACGTTCTCACGGCGTGGCGGCCTCAGTTACCGACAGGCTGAAAGAGCTTGGAACCGTGTATCAGGATGCTACCTGCCCTTTTGTTCTGAAAATACACAACATAGTGTCGGAGCATTCTAAGAACGGAGAAACCGTCCTTATCGCCGGCGACAGGGATCATCCTGAGGTGCAGGGTATAATCGGTCATTGTTTTTCACGTTGTTTTACCTTTATGAGCGGTGATGAACTGACGCAAATTATAGAAAAATGTCCCGAATTACGGACAGATGAGCTTTGTGTGGTGGTCCAGACAACATTTAATAAAAATGAGTGGAAAAATTCTCGAAAAATATTGCAAAAAGTATGTACAAATGCTAAAATATTTGATACAATATGTAATGCCACATCTGATAGACAGTCGGAGGCGCAGATCCTTGCATCAGAGTCGGACATGATGCTTGTGATAGGCGGCAGACACAGCTCCAATACGAATAAGTTATTTTCTATATGTAAGGAAAAGTGTGAGGAAACGTATCTTATCGAGACCGCTGAGGAGCTGCCGCGCGACGCTGTCATTCATGCGGATCGGATTGGTATTACTGCCGGTGCGTCCACCCCGGCAAGCATAATAAAGGAGGTACTTGTTACCATGACAGAAGAAATCAAAAATACTCAAGAAAGTGAAGCTGAGCCGAATTTTGAAGCTCTCCTGGAGGAGTCTTTCAAGAATTATAATACAGATGGCAGAGTAACCGGTGTAGTTGTAGGTATCACTCCCACAGAGGTTCGCGTTGACGTCGGCAGAAAGCAGACCGGTATTGTTCCGCTTGCAGAGCTTTCAAACGATCCCACAGCTAAGCCTGAGGATCTTGTACAGGTAGGCGATGAGCTTAACCTTATCATTATGAAAACAAACGATCAGGAGGGTACCATCCTCCTTTCCAAGAGACTTCTGGATGCACAGAAGGGTTGGGACGAGATCGTAAAGGCTGAGGAAGAGAAGACAGTCGTTACAGGCGTTGTTACCGAGATCGTAAAGGGCGGCGTTATCGCTGTTACCAACGGCGTAAAGGTATTCATTCCTGCTTCACTTGCAACAGCACACAGAGGCG
>JAFTCS010000123.1 GCA_017454565.1 Clostridia bacterium | reverse complement strand
CTCAGGCTTGCGCTCGGTAGATGTATATATGCGGAAGCTGAGGGAGAAGTTTGAAAACTGCGACGAATTTGAGATCGTCACAGTTCACGGCTTAGGCTACAAGGCGGTGCTGAAGTGAAGGGCGGTTGGCGCAGCAGGCTGCTGAGTGTGCTTGAATACTTCGGGATACTGTTTTTTATCTCTTTTGTGCTGACTGCTTCATTTGAGCTGTTCTTTCACGGTCTTGATATACCGGAGGATTCGCTCCGTAAAAGTGCTGTGCTGACATTTGGTAATGCGCTTTTTATCGCTTTTATCGTGTGGCTGATCGACAGGCTGCGCAAAAAGATCATGACTGACCGCCCCGTAAAGCGTATCTCTGACGGTCTTGAAAGGCTGACGCAGGGCAATTTTTCAGAACGAATAGAACCCTTTTCAGATCCGTTGGGCAGCAATCAGTATAATACCATCATAGAACGCATCAACAAAATGGCTGATGAGCTTGCAGGCGTTGAGACCCTGAGGACGGATTTCGTATCAAACGTATCTCACGAAATGAAAACGCCCCTTGCAGTCATTCAGAATTATGCGGCTCTGCTTCGCTCCCCCGGTCTTTCGGAAAATGACAGAATGGAATACGCTTTAGCAATAGATGATGCCACAAAGCGGCTGGCGGCTCTTGTTACAAACATCTTAAAGCTGAACAAGCTTGAAAACCAGCAGATCTTTCCCGAATACAAAATGATAGATCTGAGCGAGCTTGTATGCGGGTGTATGCTTGAATTTGAGACTGAATGGGAAAAGAAGCATATCGACATAGAAACGAATATTGATGACGGAATCATGATAAACGCAGATCTGGAGCTTCTGAGGCTTGTGTGGAACAACCTGTTCTCAAATGCGATCAAGTTCACCGACGAGGGCGGGACGGTATCCGTTGCCGTGAAGCGGATCAAGGATGGTGCGGCGGTCAGCGTTTCCGATACCGGCTGCGGCATCGACAGCGAAACCGGCAGACACATTTTCGATAAGTTCTACCAGGGAGATACATCTCACGCCTCAGGAGGAAACGGTCTCGGACTTGCACTGGTCAAGAGGATCATCGACATTACCGGCAGCGAGATCACAGTCAGCTCAGAGGTTGGAAAAGGCAGCACATTTACAGTGATACTGCATGAGAAGAAAGGAGGCGGCAATCATGAGCAATGAAAAGTTTACATACAGCTATTCACCGGCAAGAAACGACGAGGTTGATAAAATAGCCGCCAAATATCTTTCGGCGGAGAACAAAAGCGATACCGACCTTGAACGGCTCAAACGTCTTGACCGGCGTGCAGAGCTTCCGGGAACTACTGCCGGTATCGCAACCGGACTAGTCGGTGTACTGATCCTGTGTCTGGGGATCGGGCTTATCTTGAGCTTCGATCATCTGATACCGGGACTGCTTCTCGGCGTGGCAGGACTTGGCGTAGCAGCGATAGCAACACCTGTAAGCCGTGCCGTGACAAAAAGAAGCCGTGAAAAATACCGTGATGAGATACTTGCACTGAGTGAAAAGATCAAAAACGGAAGATAAGCCATACCGTCTGTCTGAAAAAGGCAGACGGTTTTTTTATGTGTGCTCTTTAACATTTCTCAAACATTTCTGAAACAACTCGCAAACGTCCGGGCAGTATAATACAGACATTGAAACAAACAACACGAACCGAAAGTGAGGAATATGTTATGAACAGCACAATGACAGCAGAGAAAGTAAGAGCAGGTCAGCCCTATCTTTACAGAAAGAACGGTCTTCCAAGCGAGGTCTATGAGATTAGAATGACTAACTTTGTTGAGCATAGTGCCCTGAATGCAGCACTTGATATGACCATGCAGCGCTACCCTTATTTCAAGGTAAGATATGAGGAGCACGAGGGCGATTTTTATGCGGTGGAGAACGATCTTCCCATAGAGGCTTACGAGAGCGAGGAGCTTATCCCCTTGGGCGGTGAGGAGAATAACTACTATCTGATCGGTGTGACACAT